>JBFFLO010000282.1:0-4273 GCA_041554895.1 Lutimonas sp.
AGTGAAACCCTCTTTGCCGGGCAGTTATGAAAATTTATGCCATCAAACGCAATTGACTTGTTTTACGCTTCCTTTGCGAAAAAATGCTGCAAGGAAAAAATTAAGAGAGGTGCTAAACACCCCTAAAATTGAACGTGCCATAGGAGTCATGTACAGGCCGAAAACAGAACGGATAAGTCATTATTTTCGTGCTGTACTGCCCTCTCAGTTCGATGAATACATTTGGTTCGATGAATCACGCGCTGTAACCCCTGTTACCTCGAAAAAGATGGACCCTGCCCTTTTGGTTGGCCATCCATTTGGGTTCATAGACCAATAAAACTGATAAGGATGTTACATGGATTTTGTCTTAGGCCTCTTGATTTGCCCTTTTCAATAATTGATCAACTTCGGTATCATCAACTTGATTGAAATTTTCATAAAACTGCCCCACCGCCCTAAAAAACTCAGGAACCAAAGGGCATATGACCTCATCAACATATGATGAATTCTTTAGTTTTTTCAAAGCATCAGGAGGAGCCACAGGTATGGCCACTACAATTTTATCAGGATTTTCATCATGGAGCATTTTAATAATAGACAATATCGTGTTGCCGGTCGCAATGCCATCATCAACTATGATAAGAATTTTATTTTTTAACTCTAATGGTTTTCTGTCACCGTAATAAGCCTTGTAACGCTGATTAAGCAAGGATCTGATCTTTTTTGTTTCTTCTTCGATATATTCAGGTGAGATATCTGAAGCTGCATCGCTCAAAATACTGCTTTTTAAGGTGACTGCCCCAATAGCATATTCTTTGTGCAGCGGGTGTCCAATTTTTTTTGAGAGCACAACCTCTAAAGGCAAGTTTAATTTTTGGCTAATTATAAAACCCAACGGGACCCCTCCTCTTGGTATTGCCAGAATAACTGCATCCTTTCCCCTGTATTTTTCCAATTCATTGACCAAAAGAAAACCCGCTTCTATTCTGTCTTTATAGATTTCCACTTTATATTATTTTAAATATCTATCAAACCATTCAGATGACAATGCAGCTACTTCTTCCAATTTTCCAGGCTCGGAAAATAAATGAGTTGCACCTCTAATAATTTCTATTTTTTTAATGCCGGCCAGCGAATCGTAAGCTTTTTTATTTAATTCAATTACGATATCGTCATTACCTCCTACAATTAAAAGGGTTGGCGCTGTGATCTTGTGCAGAACAGGCATTGAAAGATCCGGTCTCCCTCCCCTTGAAACGACAGCCTTTATCCCGTTTCCTAAACGCGAGGCAGCGAATAAGGCTGAAGCAGCACCAGTACTTGCCCCAAAATAGCCGGTAGGCATATCTGATACGTCTTTGAGTTGCTTTATCCATTGGGTGACATTTATTAGCCGTTCGGTAAGTAACTCAATATCAAACCTGTTTTCATAAATAATGTCTTCCCGCTCTGTTAGCAAATCAAAAAGCAAGGATGAAAACCCATCATTAAGAAGAAATTCGGCCACATAATTATTCCTGCTGCTCAGTCGGCTGCTTCCGCTTCCATGTGAAAAAATTACCAATCCTTTTTGGGAATCAGCTATTCTTAACCGTCCATTCAATTGTACATCCGATAACGGAACAACAATGTCTTTATAATTTGTCAGGGTTTTCATTTTCAACTTAAACCAAATATTTTTCCAGCACCATAATTTGATATTTTCCTACAGATGAAAGGTCAGGATTAGCATTAAGCAAAACTAATCCATAGGCCAGTTTGGAAAGCTTACAATCATTGATGATTTCTTTGTTTTTATCAGTATAAACAGGCATAAAATGTTTTCGTATTTCCAGGCCCGAAGATTTTCCGATTTTAATGGCTTTTAAAACCGCTTCAGAAATTTGTTCAGGTGTCAAACCTTTTTCCAACAAGTCACTAGCCAGGTAGTTTAAATGAATAAAATAATAAAAGTCAAGAAAGTTATCGATGACATCAGGCTTAGCTGTGTATTTATTGTTATAAATTAATAATTCCATATAAGAAGTCTTAAAAACCGACCATTATTAAGCGGTTGATATGAAAATTAGTGGTCAGCTTGTTTTGGTTACTAAAGATTTTTTTACAAATTCAAAAACTACTTTTTTGAAGGTTTTAAAATCGTTTCCAAACGTATCCATTCTGGCAGTTAGAAATCGGTGTTTTTCCCTGTAATCGTCATCTGCCAACCCCTTTTCGCCTTTTTCCAATCTGGATAATAATTTTTCGTGTTCCAGAATGTCATCTTCAATAGCTTCAAAGAGGTCAACATGAATTCTATCCAGACTTTTCAACATCTCGGAGTAATTTTGTTCACTATCGCTTGAATATTCTATCCTCTTTAATAAGTTTTCAAAGAATCGCACCTCATCCTTCCAAAAATTAATCATGTCTAGCCATTCCTGGCTTTCAAAATGTAAAACATCCAATCCTGCACCTAACAGTAATTTCGCTTTTGGGTTTGAAGTTTTTGTTTTCATGGTTATATTTTTCAATATTTCGTATAAAGTTGCAAATACATTGTGTTATATAAAATGATGTAGGTCAATATCAACTTGATTTCCAAAAAAAAATAGTAAAAAACCTTTCCAATTGACCTGCATCATTTCCAATAGTATGAGACTACACTAATTTTGCTCAATAAATAAATGTCTAATTAAAAAAAAAGATTATGCAAACAGATTATCAAATTAAAGAAGATGTATTGGACGAATTAGCTTGGCAACCTAATATTGATGAAACTCAAATAGGGGTTATTGTTGAAAAAGGAGTTGTGACCCTTAGTGGTGTAGTTAATAATTACTCTAAAAAACTGGATGCAGAAAAAGCTGCAAAACGCGTTGAAGGAGTTAAAGCTGTGGCCCTTGATATCGAGGTCAAATATGGTACCGATTTCAAAAAAACGGATAAAGAGATTGCCAAGGCAATCGTTGAAGCCTTTGAATGGAATTCTGCCGTTCCACAGGATGATATCAAGATAAAAGTTGAAAATGGCTGGGTTTATCTAACAGGTGAAGTACAATGGAATTACCAAAAAAGTGCAGCAAAAAATGCTGTTGAGAACCTATTGGGTGTCATAGGTGTAAGAAACCTGATCACCTTAAAAAACAACATTCAACCTTCAGAGATAAAGGATAGGATAAAAAAAGCATTTCAACGTATGGCTACCCTTGATGCAGATGGCATAACTCTTGAAACTCACGGAAATACAGTAACACTAAGAGGTACTGTACATTCCATTAAAGAAAAAGAAGATGCCGAAGCAGCTGCATATAATGCGCCCGGTGTGTATGACGTTAAAAACAGGCTTGAAGTAGCCTATTCTTCAGAATATGCATAAACATGCTGAAGACTAAATTATTGAATAGCCTTGATATTTTATCAGGGCTATTTATTTAAAAACTGATGTGTAGAACAATGTATAATGAAAATTGTCAATCACAACTTGCAGATATCAAAAAAGGACAAGATACTGTTCCCTCAATGCGGTATTACAAAAAACGATGTGGTATTATATTACGATGCCATGGCAGATCATATATTGCCTTTCTTAAGGAATCGCCCTTTAACCATGCAGCGATTTCCACATGGAATCGACCAGAAGGGTTTCTTTCAAAAAAATGCTGCTGAATATTTTCCCGACTGGATCCAAACCGCAAAAGTAAAAAAAGTTGATGGCTGGTTAAACCAGGTTATTTGCAATACAAAAGAAACGCTGCTCTATCTTGTAAATCAATATGTACTCACATTTCATGTTACTTTGAGTACCATTGATACCATAAACTGTCCTGACAAGCTAATTTTCGATCTCGATCCTCCAAAAGGAAATTTCGACTTAGCTGTAAATGCTGCAAAAACAATTCGCCATCTTTTAGAAGAAGAACTTAAGCTAAAAACCTATGTCATGACCTCGGGCTCCCGAGGCTTGCATGTTGTTGCTCCTATCACAGGCGATGAAAATTTTGATGAAGTCCATGAGTTTGCCAAGAAGGTGTCACACTATATTGCCGGTAAAAACCCAAAAAAGTATACAACAGCAATAAGAAAAAACCAACGTAAAGGGCGGCTGTATATAGATTTTCTTCGCAACTCATACATGCAAACCAGTGTGGCTCCATTTTCCTTAAGAGCCCTGGAAGAGGCACCTGTCGCGACGCCCTTGCAATGGTCAGAATTAAATGATCCTGGCATTAGGGCCCAAACTTATAATATCCATAACATTTTTAAGAGACTTGATCACGTAGAAGATCCATGGAAAGGTTTTCAAGAAAAC
>JBFFLO010000283.1:0-4272 GCA_041554895.1 Lutimonas sp.
TGATTCTCTGTTAATGGGTAATGTGTGTGGTGCACATACATTTCCTTATATAGAAGCAAAAAATAAAACGGCTCAAATAGAACATGAGGCTACTACAAGTAAAATTGGTGAGGATCAATTGTTCTATTGCAACCAAAGAGGTATTGATACAGAAAAAGCCATTGCCTTGATCGTCAATGGTTTTAGCAAGGAGGTTCTGAATAAACTTCCTATGGAATTTGCAGTTGAGGCGCAAAAATTATTGGAGATCTCTCTTGAAGGATCTGTTGGATAACAAATTAAATTATAAAGAATTAAAGTTTTTAAGACATTAAAAAATGCTACATATAAAAAATCTACATGCGGGAATTGATGATAAGGAGATCCTAAAAGGAATTGACCTGGATGTCAAACCAGGAGAGGTACATGCCATCATGGGGCCTAACGGTTCTGGGAAAAGCACGCTATCTTCAGTGATTGCCGGAAATGAAACCTATGAAGTGATGGAGGGTGATATTGAATTTCAAGATGAAAGTATTCTTGAACTATCGCCTGATGAGAGAGCTCACAAAGGAATATTCATGTCCTTTCAATATCCGGTGGAAATTCCTGGAGTAACTACTACGAATTTTATCAATACAGCTATCAATGCCAAGAGAAAGTCCCAAGGGCTGGAGGACCTTCCTGCAAGGGATATGCTGAAATTGATCAGAGAAAAGTCAGAGTTACTTGAAATGGATAGAAAGTTTCTTTCAAGATCATTAAATGAAGGTTTTTCAGGTGGTGAGAAAAAACGGAATGAGGTCTTCCAAATGGCTATGTTAGAGCCTACTTTGGCCATCCTTGACGAAACAGATTCAGGTTTGGATATTGATGCCTTGAAAATTGTGGCCAATGGGGTCAATAAATTAAAAAATGAGAATAACGCTGTAATCGTTATAACGCACTATCAGCGTTTACTAGACTATATTGTGCCTGATTTTGTTCACGTATTACACAATGGAAAAATTGTAAAATCAGGTGGAAAAGAGCTGGCTCTTGAGTTGGAAGACAAAGGATATGATTGGTTGAAATAGTTGGAAATAATATGGATTTAAAAGAAAAACTAGTCGCCTCCTTTATGGCATTTGAAAATAAAGAAAATTTAGATCTGGATTCTAAAATACACGGAATCAGATCTGCGGCTATCGAACAATTTGAAAAGACGGGTTTCCCTAGCAGGAAAGATGAAGAGTGGAAATACACTTCCCTAAACTCATTGTTAAAAAACGATTATAGCGTATTTCCAAAGAGCGATGCAGCGATCGAATTAAAGGAAGTTAAGCAATATTTTCTTCATGAAATAGAATCGTACAAACTGGTTTTTATAGACGGTGTTTATAGTTCCTTTTTATCAGACACAACTCATGAAGGGGCAGATATTTGCATATTATCTTCGGCCCTCAAGCAACCTAAGTACAAAATGGTGGTCGATCATTATTTTGGAACAGTTGCCTCAAAAAGTGAGAGCCTTACCTCATTGAATACAGCTTTTTCCAAAGAAGGCATATTTATTAATATTCCTAAAAATGTAGTGCTTCCAAAACCTATTCAGGTTCTTCATTTTTCAACGGGTAATGAAAAAGAGAGCATGTTACAACCTCGTAATTTGATCGTGGTAGGTGAAAATTCTCATGTTCAGATCTATGAACGTCATCAGAGCCTAAGTAATAATAAAGTGTTAACCAATGCGGTGACAGAGATCTTTGCACATAAAAGGGCCATTGCAGATATTTACAAGATCCAAAATGACAGAAAAACGTCTTCTTTAATAGATAATACCTATGTTCAGCAAAAAGACAGCAGTATTGTTTCGATCAACACTTTTTCTTTCGGAGGGAATATTACCAGAAACAACCTTGAATTCCATCAGGAAGGAGAACATATTACTTCTAATTTAAATGGTATCACCCTGATTGGAGACAAGCAACATGTTGACAACCATACATTAGTGCATCATAAAAAGGAAAATTGTGAAAGTCATGAAATGTACAAAGGTATTTATGATGATCAGTCCACAGGAGTGTTCAATGGAAAGGTAATCGTTGACAAACTGGCCCAAAAAACAAATGCTTACCAACAAAATGACAACATACTGAATGGAGACAAGGCCACTATCAATGCAAAACCTCAACTGGAAATATTCGCGGATGATGTAAAATGTTCTCATGGTTGTACGATAGGCCAGCTTGACAATAGTGCCTTATTTTATTTGCAGTCTCGTGGGATACCGAAAAAAGAAGCTACGGCTTTGATGTTGTTTGCCTTTTGCAATGATGTAGTGGAAAAAATAAAGATCCCTGTTCTAAAATCAAGGATCAATAAGTTATTGGCCGAAAAACTTGATGTGGAATTAGGAATGGATATGTAGTAGGCATCTATAAGCCCGAATGTGTATTTTTTATTGCTTTTTCATTTTTCTCATCAATCCATTTTTGACCTCTGACCCTGCGCATTAGATTATCAATATTTCTCATGACAAATATGTTATAAATGGCCCGGGATAAGTTTTTCGGATTTCTTGCAATAGCTCTCATACTCATCGAAAATCCTGGTGTAATATAACGCATATAGTGCCAGTATCCTTCAGGCATATATAAAACATTCCCATGCTCCAGCTCTGTCTTGTAACCACTGGCATTCTTTAAAGCGGGCCATCGATCAAAATCAGGATTAGAAAAATCTATAGACTCATGGGTGATCAACGAATGAGGAACTTTATATAAATGCTTCTTTTCTCCATTAGGGTATAATATGCACTCTTTTTTGCCCTGGAAATGAAAATGCAGGATATTGGCAAGGTCAATATCATAATGCATAAAGGTATGAGAACCTTCGCCTCCGAAAAACAACATTGGCAGTGATTTCATTAATCTCAGACCTATATCCGGAAAATCAAAATCTTCTTGTAGTTCGGGGACCTCTTTTAATACATTGTATAAAAATATGCGGTACTTGGTTGGTTCCTTTTGCAATAGCGCTATATACTCGCTCATTTTCATGGTGGCATGAGGTTCGTTAAAGCCGTCCTTATAATCCACCGGGCGGTCGTCATAGAGAGGAACAACCTTGTCTCCTACTTTTTGCTTTATGTAATCAAAATTCCATTTTGACACTGCCGGCCAATCATCAACCAGGTTTTCTATGACCACAGGAACTTGAGGTTTTACATAATTTTGAATAAAATCCGGTTTAGAAATACTTTTAACCCTTTCAATATGTCGAAGATTCAATCCCATATCACAATAACTATTCTATACTCTCAATGATTCCCTGTAAAAAAACGTTCACATCAAATTTTGGATCAGCAACCAAACCTGTTCTCACAACTACCAGGTTACTACTGGGTATGATAAAAACATATTGCCCTTTGAATCCATTACATGAATACATGTCTGTTGGAATATCAGGATGATAGGCGCCTGCATTTAACCAAAACTGAGCTCCATATCTGCCTTCTGAAGTATTGGTAGGGGTTTTCGCATATTGTACCCAAGAACTGTCTATAAGCTGCTCTCCGTTCCAATTTCCTTCATGTAAATACAACAATCCGAACTTCGCCCAATCTCGCGTTGTTGCCCAGGCATATGACGAACCAATGTAGTTGCCAGCCAGATCTGTTTCCACCACAGCAGAATGCATGCCGATCTTATCGATCAATTCTCTGTACCAAAAATCAAGGTACTCCTGATGGCTATCAAACTCCTTTCTTAAAAGAGGTCCCGATAGCATATTTGTAGTTCCTGAAGAATAATTCCATGATTGATCAGGCGCCCCAACCAATTGATTCTTTATTTGAACCTGACCCATATCGCCTTCCAGGTATAACATCTTTGTGACATCCGATATGTTGAAGTATTCTTCCTCCCAAGCCAATCCACTGTTCATGTGCAACAGATCATTATAAGTGATGTGCTTTCTATCATCTTCTGCCCAGGCTTCTATTCCTGTTTTTTCATTGATATCGATCCTGCCTTGTCTTTGTAATATACCATACATCGTGCTGGTTAAACTCTTGGTCATTGACCATCCATGCATCAGCGAAGAATGATCAAATCCATCTGCATATTTTTCAGCAATGATCTTGTCCTTGTAAATAACCAGAACCGATCTTGTTTGCTGCTTTTTTTCCCCAACCGGATCAAAAGAGCTGTTGACCGCCATTTGAAGCTTCTCATAATTCACTTCATTAAAAACAGTATCCCTTTGAGGCAAGTCTCCATATGGATATGCCAAGCTGCTTTCATACACAAA
>JBFFLO010000284.1:0-4271 GCA_041554895.1 Lutimonas sp.
AGAGAAAGCTGAAGTTTTAAGACCTCAGTTGTTGGAGATGTCTAAAAAGATCCGTCATCGCGGACCTGACTGGAGTGGGATATATAGTAATGATAAGGCAATTCTTGCGCATGAAAGATTGGCTATTGTCGATCCTGCCTCAGGGAAGCAACCTTTATTCAGTGAAGATAAAAAATTGATTTTGGCAGCTAATGGTGAAATTTACAACCATCAGGAATTGCGCAAACAGTTCGAGGGAACTTATCATTTTCAAACTGAATCTGATTGTGAAGTAATTCTCGCATTGTACCGGGAAAAAGGTGCCCATTTTATTGATGAAATGAATGGCATCTTCGGTTTTGCGCTGTACGATGCTGAAAACGATGAATACTTTATTGCCAGGGATCATATGGGTATCATTCCCTTGTATATTGGATGGGATGCAAACGGTACTTTTTATGTGGCCTCTGAATTGAAAGCCTTAGAGGGCGTATGTACCAAAATCGAATTGTTTCCTCCCGGACATTATTTGTCAAGCAAAGATGGAGAATTGACTAGATGGTACAACAGGGACTGGACAGAATTTGAAGCGGTAAAAGAGAACCAAACAAGTATTGATGAATTGCATGATGCGTTGGAGGCAGCGGTTCACAGACAATTGATGAGTGATGTGCCTTATGGCGTTTTGTTGTCTGGAGGACTTGATTCTTCGGTAACCTCGGCTTTAGCGAAGAAATACGCTGAAAAAAGAATAGAATCCGGAGATACACAAGAAGCCTGGTGGCCCCGCTTACACTCTTTTTCTGTAGGGCTCGAAGGTTCTCCCGATCTTGCCGCAGCGCAAAAAGTGGCTGACCATATCGGCACTGTGCATCACGAGATCAAGTTCACCATTCAGGAAGGCCTGGATGCGATCAAAGATGTTATTTACAACCTGGAAACCTATGATATTACTACGATAAGGGCTTCCACGCCAATGTATTTGATGGCAAGAGTGATCAAATCAATGGGGGTAAAAATGGTGCTTTCAGGAGAGGGGGCAGATGAACTGTTTGGTGGTTATTTATATTTTCATAAAGCGCCAAGTGCCGAAGAGTTTCATAAGGAAACGGTCAGGAAATTAGAGAAACTGCATATGTATGATTGCCTGAGAGCAAACAAATCGCTGGCAGCCTGGGGTATAGAAGGCCGGGTTCCGTTTTTGGATAAGGAATTCATGGACGTGGCGATGCGTTTGAACCCTCAGGATAAAATGATCAACGGTGAACGAATGGAAAAATGGGTGGTAAGAAAGGCTTTTGAAAAATACCTACCGGAAAGCGTTGCCTGGAGGCAGAAAGAACAGTTTTCTGACGGGGTAGGCTATAGTTGGATAGACACCCTAAAAGAAGTGGTTGCACAAGAGGTTTCTGATGAGCAGTTGGCTAATGCCAAGTACAAGTTCCCGATTCAAACACCCACTTCTAAAGAAGAATTTTATTACAGAAGTATTTTTGCCGAACATTTTCCGTCAGATACGGCTGCTCTTTGTGTACCGCAGGAAGCCTCTGTTGCCTGCAGTACAAAAATCGCCCTTGAGTGGGATGAAAGTTTTAAGGACATGAATGATCCTTCAGGCAGGGCAGTAGCCAATGTGCATGAAGAATCTTATGAAAAAAGCAACGTTTAAAAAACATTGATCCTTTTAGAATTCAATCATAAGTCCTATTGAAGGAAGAATGGTGCCCACAGTATTTTCTACCTCTTTGGTAAGGTAACTGTCTGGATTGTTCGGATCTTCAATAGGATTTCCACTTGCATCTCTTACCACATCAAGGAAGGGTTGGGTTTCGGTTTCAAACCCATAGAGGTTTTGGATATCAAGATATGCATTAAGGGCCCATTTTTTAAAGAACCAGCGTTTGTCAATACGAAAATCAAGGCCGTGGGAGCTTCCGTTTCGTTCAGTGTTCAACTGATTCCAATTATTGATGCCCCTTTGAGTTACATCCCAGTTTTCTTTTTTAGAAGATAGTTCAATGTCATAAGGCGTATAAGGAGAGCCGCCAAGAAACCTGAATTTAGCGCCAATCTCCCAGTTTCTCTTTAATTTTTTTCCGGCGGTAATATTTAAAATATGCCTGTTGTCCCATGAGGAAGCCACATAATCTCCATTTTTATCTTCAAATTCACTCCTTACAAACGTATAAGAGATCAAACCATAGACTGATGAGCTTAACTTTTGCTGAAGAAAAAATTCAACTCCATAACTCCTGCCTTTTGAATTGGAAACAGCTGGCTCGTTTCCGATAACTCCAAAGTCTCCACCCAAATTTGCTAAAGAAATGCTGTCATTGGTCAAAAATGGATAATTATCATATTTTTTATAAAAACCTTCAACCGAAACCTTAGAATATCTTGTAGGATTGTATTGCACCCCGCCCACAATATGGTCACTTTGGATATAAGTTAAACCATTTTCTTTATTTACAAGGTTTCCATTGTTGTCTCTATAGCCCATTACCGTATAGGCAGGAAGCTGGTAGTAACGGCCTAAGTTAAAACTTCCTGAGAATTTTTCAGTAAACTGATATGATGCAGAGAATCTTGGGGATAACTGGTCAATAAAATTGGACATTTCATCGGCATAATTATTTGCATCGGTCCTGATACCTAAAGAAAGGGATAAACGCTCCTTTAAGACGGATTTGCTCACTTGTGTAAAAAGCGAATATTTTTGCATCGTAAATTCAGAATTAAAATCAATGATGGTTACCTCATCATTCACCACCCTTTTGTTAAAGGTTGAATTTGTATATTTTACATGTTCAAAACCTGCTCCAATATTCCAGTTCCATCCGTTCATTCTTTTTGTGCTTTCAACCCGTAATTTGTTTTCTATTTCTTCTGAATTGTAATCATAAAGCAATGCCTCTGTATCCTCAATGTTGTCTTTATATTTTATGGCACTATTGCTCAATTTGTTGCGGCTTATCACGACGTTTTGAAAACTATTTTTTGAAAAATGTTTCCAATTGGCACCAATCGTGTAGTTCCACTGATCATTAACCGGAAGGTTCCCTAAAATATAGTTGTTCCTGTCAATGGTTTCCTGGTCGGTCTCTCCATCATTAACATCTGTGTTGAGTTCAAAATTGTCGATGGCACCAAGACCCACTATGGTCAGTTGGTCCTTTTCACCAAACTCAAAAAAATGTTTGTACTGAAAATCATTATAAGTTGGCAAGAAAGGTAGTTTTAGGGCCTGGAAAAGAAATTGTAAATAAGACCTTCTTGCGGAAAGGATAAAAGAGGAGTTTTTTCCGGTTGGCCCGTTTAAGGTTAAGCCAATGTCACTCGAACCCAGCATAAAGCTGCCTCCCAATTTCTCTCGGTTACCCGTTATTTGTTGAAATTCCATCACAGAGCTCATGGTGTTGCCCCGATTGGCAGGAAAAGCACCTGAATAAAAATCTACGTCACGGATAAAATTCACATTGATCATTCCTACCGGTCCTCCGGAAGAACCCTGGGTAGCAAAGTGATTGATGTTTGGGATTTCAATACCGTCCAGATAAAACCTGTTCTCGTTGGGTGCACCACCTCTTACAATGATGTCATTTCTAAAGGAAACGGTGGTGGCGACTCCCGGAAGTATCTGAACAACTTTTGAAATATCCCGATTGGCACCTGGATTTCTGTAAATTTCGGTGGCGCCTATGGTTTGTTTGCTTAAAGGGCTTTCTTCTGATTTTTCAATTCGGTTGGTTTGAATGACTACCTGATCGAGAAGGGCACTTTCTTCCGTTAAGGCAATATTGATATCAGTAACAGCTGCCGAACCTACCGTAATCTCATAAAGATATGTGGTTTTGAAGCCAATAAAACTACAGGTCAGGTTGTATATGCCTGGTGTCAGATTGTTGATCTCATAGCGTCCCTCTTCATCTGAAGTTGCACCAATTTGTGTGCTATCCAATACGATATTCGCAAAGGGTATGCTTTCATTATTGATCTCATTGAATACACGTCCTTTAATTGAGCCGGTTTGTGCCAACATGCTACTAACTGTAATCAGGGCTATGGCAAGAAGAAGGTTTATTTTGGAAAACACTGTAAAAAGTTTTATTAAAGGTAAAAAAAGAATTAATGATTAACAGGGTTATTTTAAGAAGAATGGACCGATGGTTGTATTAACCATCGATCCAATCATCCAAAATAAATCAAACTATCAAGAAAGAATTATAACTCGGGGAGTAATACTTTGTCAACAACATGAATGACACCATTGCTACCATGAACATTCACTTCAA
>JBFFLO010000285.1:0-4263 GCA_041554895.1 Lutimonas sp.
ACTGCTTCCATCAGCCCCATGGCGTTTTCTGGTGTTTTTGCCATTCTGTCTTGTAAACGCCATTCTGCATAATTTTTATAACCCAGTAAAGCTACCCTTTCCCTGCGTAATTTTAAAATGTCACTGATCAATTCATTATTGTCATATTCGTCGCCATTGTCGCCTCGGGAATAGTAGTTTGTCCACACATCCTTGCGGATATCTCTCTCAGTTGAATAGGTCAAAAACGGATCCATTGAAGACCTTGTATTGGTAATGGCGTATTTACCTTCCTGTCCGTTGTCGGCGGCAATTTTGGCTGCTGACTTTATAAAACCTTCTGACAAACCTCCCAATTGGTCCTCTGTCAAATAAGTGATGTAATTTTCTTCATCGTGAAGCACATTATTGGAAAATTTGGTATAGAGGCCAGATAGCTCTTTGTTTATTGCTGCATATCTTTTCTTTTTAATGCTGTCAAGTTCTGCTCCGTCCATCTCAAAACCCTTATAAATCAGCTCAAGAACACGCTGCTGATCATCCTCGTAAGGGTGAACTTTAGAAGCGTCATATAAGGCCTTTATTCTTTTAAATAATTTTTCATTCTGGGTGATTTTAGATCTAAATTCAGCAAACATTGGTGCCAATTCTCTTTGGACTTCCCTAAACTCAGGAGAAGATATATTACTGCTAAATATGCCGTAATAGGTATACCCATTGTCCAGGGCTTTTCCGGAACGTTCCATCTCTTCAATCGTATTTTCAAAATTTGGCGCCTCCTCGTTATTAGCGATTGCTTCAATTTCCTGAAGGTTCAACTCCATACCCCTGATCATGGCGCTTTTAACATCTTCCACTTTCATTTTATCAAAGGCTGGAACTCCGCCATAAGGGCCCGTCCAATCTTTTAACAACACATTGGTCTCCATTGGTTTTTCTTCTTTTGTTTTTTCCTGATTACAACCTGTAAAAGCTACTAGAGCAAATAAAAAAAGCACCTTTAGATGGTTGGTTTTGAATTGTTTTATCATTGTATAATTTTTTAATTAATGATGTCTGTAAAAATCAAGGCAAGTTATCAAAATCAAGAGAAAAACCCAGCTAAAAACGAATAGAAATACTTGCAATTTTAAAATTTTTATTTCCGTTGATTTTAGAAGCCAAATGTAAACTCGAATTTTATCTAAATTAAAAATAAGACGGAGTCACGGTAAAAAATAATAATGACATATATCATTGATTTACAACGAATAAAAACCTATATTTGAGTATAACAATACAAAATCTCTCTATATGGATGAAATTACTCTAAGCAACAGTACTCGGATACTGAAATTTGTTCAACTGCTCAAACTCGATTTCAACGAGTACAGTATCTGGAACTATTCACGAAAAAAATTCCACTTAACCGAAAGCGAGAGGCCTTTAATCGCTGAATCTCTTGAATTTCTTCAAAACCAAGGTTTTATCGAAAGGGTAAGAAGAGCCGGTTATTACAGACTTTCTGTTAAAGGTGAAAATTTTATAAGTTGGGATCTTGAAAAGATCGAAGACCCTTTTGTGGAAGCCCCAAAGCGGGAACAAAAAAGTTGGAGAAGCTGGATGCAATTAAGCAAAGCTTAAAAGAAACATTGTAAAATTGATCAATTAAATGCTGATCCATTCTGAAAGATAAAATTATCTTATCAAAGCGGATCAGCATTAAAGGCATGTCCCTGGGCAAGATCACCAGTTACAAAACCCTTTATTAAAAACCATTTTATACGCTGTTCAGAAGTTCCATGCGTAAATGAATCAGCAACTACCCTGCCCGTAGATTGTTTCTGCAAACGATCATCTCCTATGGCAAATGCCGCGTTCAAAGCCTCTTCAAGATCACCTGTTTCCATCATTTGACTCATTTGCTGAGCGTGATGTGCCCAAAATCCTGCTAGAAAATCGGCTTGAAGCTCCGGCCTTACTGAATACCTGTTATATTCTTTCTGACTCAATTTAGCTATTATTTCAATAAAAGTAAATTGTTCTGTACATGAATCATGCATTTTCGGGGGTCATCAATTGGCCTTTGCTGTGGCACCTGAATCGTTTCTAAAAAAAATACCAGGAGATTTAATATTTTAATTATCTTGACTGTCTTTAAAAAATAAATTCTAAAACACTACTTAGCCATTTTCACTTATGACCAAATATGTTCTAACCCTTTTTCTCCTGATAACAAGTATTACGATTAGTTCACAGAAAACTAATGAAACCCCTAAAGATTCCCTTTCTGGATCATGGGATGTATCAACTCCTGCCCTTCCCTTTAAGGAGGTTACCATCAATACCGATGAGGGCACCTGGATGAGTGTGGATATAAGCCCCGACGGATCTACTTTGGTCTTTGATTTACTGGGCGACATTTATACCATGCCTGTTTCCGGAGGGAAGTCAACCCTGATCAGGGGAGGCCATGCCTTTGAAGTTCAGCCTAGATTTAGTCCTGATGGCTCTCAAATAAGTTTTACAAGTGATGCAGGAGGAGGTGACAATATTTGGGTCATGTCGGCTACCGGTGCGGATGCAAAACAAATTACAAAAGAAAATTACACACTTGTCAACAACGCAGTCTGGTCAAATGACGGCAACTATCTGTTTTGTAAAAAGCATTTAACCTCAGAGCGCTCACTCGGTGCGGGTGAAATCTGGATGTACCATAAATCTGGAGGAAAGGGCATTCAATTGACTAAAAAGAAAAATGAACAACAAGATGCCGGTGAACCCTGGCCCTCTCCGGATGGACAATATGTCTATTACAGTGAAGATGTATATCCGGGTGGTTATTTTCAGTACAATAAGGATCCCAATAGCCAGATTTATGTGATCAATCGCTATAATTTAAAAGATGGAAAAACAGAACGTGTTACGGGAGGGCCAGGAGGCGCCATACGCCCCGTAGTCTCGCATCAAGGTAATATTTTAGCTTTTGTAAGAAGGGTACGAGAGAAATCAGTACTGTTTCTGCATGATCTTTCAACAGGTCGCGAATGGCCCATTTATGATCAACTCAGCAAGGACCAACAAGAAACCTGGGCCGTGTTTGGCCCGTACACAGGATTTAATTTCACCCCCGATGATAAACATATCATTATCTGGGCACAGGGGAAAATAAAAAAAATCAATATCAATTCCTTGGAAGTAGCCGACATTCCGTTTCAAGTCAGCTCCAACCACAAAATCGTCAATGCCCTTAAATTTAAAAATAAGGCTTTTGAGGATACCTTTTCGGCAAAGGCGATTCGCAATGCGGTCACTTCCCCGGATGGTAAGGCTTTGGTATTTAACGCTGCAGGGTATTTATGGATCAAAAAACTCCCTGACGGAACTCCTGAAAGGTTGACCAATGGCACTGATCTGGAATTTGAACCAACCTTTTCCAAAGATGGAAAATTTCTGGCATTTGTTACCTGGAGTGACGACGATATGGGAAGTATACAAAGGATCGATATGACCTCAAATGGAAAACCCGTACAGCTCACACAGGAAAAAGCAATTTACCGGGAACCTTCTTTTTCGCCAAAAGACCATAATACAATTGTGTTTCGAAAAGAAGGCGGCAATCAGGATCAAGGTTTTATCAATACCAAAAAACCTGGAATATATACCCTGAAATACAGTACGTCAAAAAAGTCTGGCGGTATGACCAAGGAGTCTTTTATCAGTGAAGATGGTCAATTTCCAAGTTTCAATGCGGATGCGACCCGAATTTATTTTCAAACGGGAGGTTATCTTTTTGGTGAATTAACAAAGACCTTAAAATCTACTGACTTGTCGGGCCGGGATTTACGTGAAATAGTAACATCAAAATATGGTCAAAGAATCATTCCTAGCCCTGATGACCAATGGGTTGCTTTTTCGAACCTCTATCAGGTATATATAGCACCTCTTCCAGCGACCGGGAATACTGTTGAATTGGATGGAAACTCTACAAGTGTTCCTGTAGCTCAATTTACAAAAGACGCAGGTGTTAATTTGCAATGGTCATCTGATAGTAAAAAGCTCCTTTGGACTCTTGGCGACAGGTACTTCAGCACCGCCCTCGATCAAAGGTTTCTCTTTATGGAAGGAGCCCCAAAAGAAGCTCCGGCCATTGACAGTTTGGGAACCGACATTAACTTAAACTTAAGATCGGATAAACCTGAAGGTTTGATCGCCTTAAGCGGGGCCAGAATTATTACCATGAATGGCGATAAGGTCATAGAAAACGGTACGATTGTTATCGAGGACAATAAAATTCTGAGTTTA
>JBFFLO010000286.1:0-4253 GCA_041554895.1 Lutimonas sp.
AATAGCGTGGGAAATTTTAAAGAATACTGGGATATGATAAAGAAGTACCCCGTTCTTCAGGGCGGATTTATCTGGGACTGGGTCGACCAGGGGCTGATCAAAACTTCCGATAACGGAACCGAATACTGGGCCTATGGCGGTGATTTTGGCCCTGCTGATGTACCTTCTGATGGAAATTTCTGCCTCAATGGATTAGTGGACCCTGACCGAACTCCCAAGCCTTCTTTGGAAGAAGTTAAAAAAGTGCATCAGTTTGTGGATTTCACTTTAAGAGATGACAAGAAGGTACAGGTCGAGATCGCAAATAACTACCACTTCACAAATTTGAACGAATTCAATTTTGAATGGGAATTATTGGGCAATGGGATAAAAAAGGCTTCAGGAACACTTAGAAACATTGACTTGCAACCTGGACAAAAAACCGGCGTATATATTCCTGAAATAGATGTATCGGATAGCCCGGATGAACTTATGCTGAATATTGCTGTCTATAGCAAAAACGCAGATGGCTTGGTTCCGTCTGGTCATAAAGTGGCCTGGGAGCAATTCGTT
Source organism: Lutimonas sp. (assembly GCA_041554895.1). Taxonomy (GTDB): domain Bacteria; phylum Bacteroidota; class Bacteroidia; order Flavobacteriales; family Flavobacteriaceae; genus Lutimonas. The sequence continues at coordinate 553 of JBFFLO010000286.1, forward strand.
TTGCATTCACCTGAACCCGGCTCTTTTGCCAAGTCAAATGAAAAGGTCATTCTAAGTGAAAGTGAAACGGCCGTCACAATAAGCAGCAGAACCATCAAACTTGTATTTGATAAGTCTGATGGCATCCTGAAGGAATTGGTGATCGACAACAAGGATTTACTTTATAAAGGCAAGGGTTTTACACCTAATTTTTGGAGGGCTCCTATTGACAATGATTTTGGAAATGACATGCACAAGCGCACCAAAGACTGGCGCTATGCAACCAAACACAGGAAACTGGAACAGCTAACATCTGGCATGGACCAGGGAAATGCCGTTGTTAAAATGAATTACGAGCTTTTCAATGCAACCGAACAGAAAATGGCAGATTTCCATATACAATATACCATCAACGGAGATGGAAACATATTGGTTGATTGTCGATTAGAAAAGACGGATGGAAATTGGGCAGAAACCCCTAGAATAGGATTAAATATTGAACTGATCCGCGAAATGGAAACCCTCAGCTGGTATGGCAGAGGGCCTTTTGAAAGCTATTGGGACAGGAAAACCGGTGCACCTGTTGGTATCTATTCAGGCTTGGTATCAGAACAATACCAGGCCTACCTAAGACCACAGGAGAATGGGAATAAAACTGATGTGAGGTGGATAAAACTGAGCAGCCCGGTTAGTGGCCTTGGCCTGTTGATCAAAGGGATCCCAACAGTTGATTTTAGCGTACATCATCAAATCATGGAAGACTTTGAATCGCTAGAAAGAACAGATGGAAGACACCAGGATGGCGATATTGTAAAAAACAGGCATACCATTGATGTGCCAAACAGGGATTTGACGAGCCTTAATATTGATTACAGGCAAATGGGAGTTGGAGGCGATAATAGTTGGGGCGCCAGAACCCATCCTGAATATACCCTGGATGAGAAAAGCTATGCCTATTCATTTATAATGGTACCCATTACCAAATAGGAAGTTTTAAATTTTATGCAACCAAAGTGTTTCATTAGCCTTATTGAGGCACTTTTTGTTTATCTAATAATCTGTTACTTTTACAGACCTAAAATAAAACTATGAATATCGTTATCATTGGTGTCGGCGGCGTAGGTGGTTATTTTGGCGGTAAGTTGGCCCTGGCCGGTTTTAAAACCACTTTTATAGCCAGAGGCCAAACACTTCAGAAGATCAAACAGCATGGGCTGCAGGTAAAAAGTATCTTGGGAAATTTTCATGTTGATGCGCAGGCAACAGACAATTATGAGGTGATCAGGGAGGTTGACCTGATTTTGCTCTGTGTAAAATCCTGGCAAATAGAGGCTGTCGCCAAAAAAATAAAACCGTTCCTGTCGTCAAATGCCACGGTACTCCCCCTCCAAAATGGTGCTGATAATGCTGATCGTTTATCTTCTATACTCCCTCCTGCCCAGGTCATCGCAGGTTTGTGCATAATCGTTAGCAAAATAGAAAGCCCGGGGGTTATCGATCATTTTGGCTATGAGCCTGAAATTATTTTTGGAGAAATTGACCACATCCAAAGCCAAAGGGTTAAAAAGATCCATGATGTGTTTTCAAAAGCAGGATTCAAAAATAAAATATCGGCTGATATCCATAGGGATATATGGCTTAAATTTTTATTTATCGCAAGCATAAGTGCCATGGGAGCCTTAACAAGGAGTGTCTTAGGCGTGATGCGCGAAGATACCTTTATCAGGGATAAACTCATCAAAACAGCCGAGGAGATCGTGTCGGTGGGAAGGGCCCTTGGCATCGATATAGACCATTCAGACCTTAAGCCTTGTTTCTCTATCATCGATAAAATTGATTATCAGACAACAATGTCATTGCAAAGGGATATGATGGAAGGAAAACCCAGTGAGTTGGAAAATTTTAACGGCTATATTGTTCGTCAAGGAGATAAATTGGGCATCGAAACACCTGTGAACGATTTTATCTATTATAGCCTGCGGCCGATGGAGGAAAAAGCGAGGGGTGAGAAGACCTGAGGCGCTCGCAGGTGAGGTGATCAGTTCCGAGGCGCTCGCAGCTGAGGTGATGAGAAAACAGACAGTGAGTAAAAAGGCTTATTCATAAGACTTTGCTGCCATGGGGTCAAAGATTCCAGAAAAAACAGTATCAAAACTATTGAGTACATTAAGGTTGGTGTTGTTTCTTTTGATCAGGCCGTCCTGTCTGAGGATATATTGTTCCAGGGTTCCTCTTGGGTTATTTTGCCTCATGCCGTTAGTATAGATTTTCTCCACAAAATCGGGAAACAGGATCTGTTTGATACTTACCCTGTAGCGTCCTCGTATAAAATCAATGCTTAAAAAAGCTTTATAACCATGCCGGGCATATTCTGGCAGGTTCTGAGCTACTAGTTGATAAGTCTTGGTTTGGACAGAAGTTCCAAACTTCAGGATGTCAAGGTCAGCTGTGAAATCATTACTCTTTAAGGCTTTGTTCAATTCAGCCTTATCTTCAAGTGTATACCATTTCTGCCAAACCAATTTATGGTCAATGACATAGAAATTACCCAAAGAATCCATCTTCTGGAATTGTGAATATCCCTGTAAGCAAATGAATAAAAGCAAAAAACCAATTCTTTTCATGATTTGAAGTGCCTGCTCTTAGGATTCCTGATGTAAAAACCTCTTTTTTGACATCAATTCTTCTTCCGACTCCACATGCTCATCATCAGGTACGCAACAGTCTACCGGGCATACAGCTGCACATTGCGGTTCGTCGTGAAAGCCTTTACATTCTGTACACTTATCAGGAATGATATAGTATACTTCATCACTAACAGGCTCTTGTTCCTCATCTGCATTTACTTCTTTGCCATTGGGAAGGATTACGTCTCCCCTCAATTCTGTACCATCAGCATATCGCCATTCCTCGGCTGCTTCATAGATCGCATTATTTGGGCATTCAGGTTCACATGCCCCACAATTGATACATTCGTCTGTTATGATTATTGCCATTGTTTTTTTAACTAAATTTGCACGCAAATATAATGTATCCAACCCTATTATCCTATCACCAATGACTGTTGAAAAAAGAATTGAAGCCTTTGCCAAACTCGGGGAATTTCTCTCGCAGTTTCAGCCTGTAGGGATCATTAAAAACGATACAGCAGCCATGAACGACGTATTTTTTGAGCCTTTCAATATGCAGATCAAGAGGGCTTCAGAGTTTAATGGCTGGTTTACGAAAGACAATGTGCTTTTTGCTTTTTCAAAATGGTCTAAGATATTAAATAAGAGTAACTTAAATAAATGGATATCATCTTATGATTTAAATGATATTCAAAGAAAAAAGGTAGGTGTGATCATGGCAGGCAACATCCCCTTGGTAGGATTTCACGACTTTCTTACAGTGCTGATTTCGGGTCATGAGCTGATCGCAAAACAATCAAGTTCAGACTCCTATTTTTTACCATTGATAGCAAAATACCTTGAGTATGTAGAGCCGGAATTTAAAGGACGGATCTCTTTTACTGAGGAAAAATTAACAGACTTCGATGCGGTAATTGCAACGGGAAGCAATAATACCGCCAGGTATTTTGATTATTATTTTGGAAAGTATCCCAGCATTATTCGAAGAAACAGAAATTCTGTGGCCGTTTTGACCGGTGACGAATCGCATGAGGAACTTAAGGATCTGGGAGAAGATATATTCAGGTATTTCGGCCTGGGGTGCAGGAGCGT
>JBFFLO010000287.1:0-4230 GCA_041554895.1 Lutimonas sp.
AACAAAACAAACCTCGCCACTTCTGAAGGTGCCACTTTTACGCGGGTAAGAATTTCAGAAGTAGGTTCATAAAAGCTTCCCCAAATAGCAAAGTTGAGAGGGGTCATAACGAGTGCAGCAACAGAAGCAAAAGCCGTAAGGCTAATTGACAAAGCAGCATTTCCTCCTGCCAGTTTGGTCATAAAATTAGAAATATTCCCTCCAGGGCAGGCAGCGACCATGATCATTCCCAGTGCAATACTGGGGTAGGGTTCAATCACGATGATCATTAAAAAAGTAACGAAAGGGATCAGTATGAACTGAGAAATGATGCCTACGATGACTGGTTTGGGCGACTTCAGCAAATTGGTAAAATCAGACATCTTTATGTCAAGAGCTACACCAAACATAATAAGAGACAAGGTGAGGTTAACTACCCATAGGTTGTCTGAATTAAAATTGATCTGAATATCGTCGATGGAATTGATCATGAGGCCTTGATTGGTATTGGTTAGTTTTTAAATGCGTAGGCAATTATATTTGCTCCCATTTGCAATGCTTTTAATCTAACTTCAGGAGGATCATTATGTACTACTGCGTCTTCCCAACCATCGCTAAGGTCACTTTCAAAATCATAGAAGCAAATTAGCCGCCCTTGATAGAATAGGCCAAAGCCTTGTGCAGGCCTGGCATCATGTTCATGAATTTTTGGTAAGGTAGTAAAATTATAGTTCTGATGGTATATATCATGATCAAAGGGTATTTCTTCAAATTCCAATTCGGGAAAAACCTTTTTCATTTCTTTTCGAATGAACTCATTTAATCCATAATTATCTGAAATATGCAGAAAACCTCCTGAAATTAAATAATTTCTTAAATTTTCACTTGCTGCTTCTGAGAAAAAAACATTCCCATGGCCCGTTAAAAACACAATTGGGAAATTATACAGTTCCTTGCTCTGGGGTTCAATATTTTTTGGTTTTTCCTTTAAGGCTGTACTGATATGCTCATTGCAATATCGGATCAGATTAGGAATCGCAGTAGGATTCGAATACCAGTCACCCCCTCCTTCATATTTTAATATAGCTACCTCCTGCGCGCTGACATGTATATTCATCACCAGGCATATAAAGAGCAGGCCTGATTTTATGACAAACGAAAACGAGTTGATATGCTTAAACTTCATAAGATGGCCAAGTTATAAAATTTCATTGAGAAGCGAGACGGAGTTGCAAGCCACAATGCCTGCTGTTTCAGTTCTTAACCGACTTTCGCCTAAGGTGATTGGTTTAAGCCCACTCTTAAGGGCTGCATTTATTTCGGAAAGTGAAAAATCACCTTCTGGTCCTATGAGAATCATGATTTTTTGGCGGAAAGGGAAATATGTTTTGAGGTGATTTTTACTGCTGTCTTCGCAATGTGCCATCAAACCTAGATCCCAATCCCTTTTTTGTATAAAATCTTTGAATTTTAAGGGTTCGTTTAATACAGGCTTGTTAAATTTCAAAGACTGTTTCATGGCCGAAATGATTACTTTTTCCATTCGTTCAGTCTTTAACTGTCGCCTTTCGGAGTGATCGCAAAATACAGGTGTTATTTCATCGATACCAATTTCAGTGGATTTTTCCAGGAACCACTCAAAACGATCATTCAATTTTGTTGGTGCAATCGCTATATGTAAATGATAATCCCAGGTTTTTGGCCTTTCTTCCCAACTCTTTACGGCTGCAATGCATTTTTTATCGAAGGCTTGTATTATTTCGACAGAAAACAACCTGCCCTTTCCGTTGGTGATACTGAGCGTATCACCTATGTTCTTTCTTAAAACCTTTACAATATGCCTGCTTTCTTCCTTATTAAAAGAAATCTGTTGTGACCCTGTATCAATATCCTGTTGGTAGAAAAGTTGCATTATTTTATTAAAGTGCGAGGTTAAATGTAATTAATTCTGGGCACTATTTAAAAAGAGGTGGATCTTGACTAAGATCTTTTCTCATGGTGCATCTTCTTTTGTACACCTCAGGTTTAAAATTTTTCCAGATCAATTGAATATCTTTATTTTCTTCCAATTCCGGGGTAATGATCATCTTTTCAACCCCTTTTTCAACATAGGTCTTAAAAAATTCGTCAAATATAATGGCGGTCACTCCTTTTTTCTGGTATTCCGGAAGAATTCCAATCAGGAAAAAAACGGAAGACTTGGAATGTTTTTTAGCTCTCAGCAAATGTAAAAAACCAGTGGGAAATAATTTCCCATTTGCCTTTTGAAGCGCTTCAGCATAGGAAGGCATGGTGATCGAAAATGTAACGAGTTTATCTTCTTTGTCAACAATGAACTTGATGTATTCAGGATTTACAAAATTGATAAATTTCTTTTTTAGATAAGCCATTTGTCTTTCGCTAACAGGCACAAAAGAAGATAATTTGGCGTAAGAAGTATTAAATAAAGCAAACATTTCTTCTACGTAGGGCAAGACCTCTTGGGTTGTTTTAAAATTAATGGGCCTTAATTGATAACGCTCTTTTATAACATTGGCATAACGCTGGTATTTTTCAATATCCACATTTTGTATGCTGAAATTCGACTCAAGAAACTTTTGGGCAGGTTGCAGGCCCAATTTTTTAAAGTGATCCGCATAGTAGGGGTAATTGTACCAGGTAACCATGGTGCTCATCGAATCAAAGCCTTCAGTCAGTACCCCAACTTTATCCAAATTTGAAAAGCCAAGGGGTCCTTCCATAAAGTCAAGCTTTTCATGCATACCTATTTCATGGACCTTATCCAACAAAGCTTTGCTAACTTCAAGGTCATCAATAAAATCGATCCAGCCAAAACGCATTCTGGACACTTTTTGAACTTCAATCTCTAATTTATTTATAATAGCAGCTACCCTTCCAACAACTTTCCCGTTTTTGACTGCTAAAAAAAATCTGGCATCAGCATGTTCGAAAACAGGGTTTTTAAGTTTGTCAAAACTTTCAACTTCTTCACTGATAATAGGAGGTACCCAGTACTTATTTCCTTTGTACAAGGAAAAAGGGAACTTAACAAATTGTTTTAATTCCTTTTTTGTCGAAATCTCCTGGATTTTTATCATTCGACAAAATTAATCGTTTTCTGATTTTTTATTGTGTTTTTTTTGAGCTTTTTCTTTTTGCTGTTGTTCTTTGACCAATCTTTTGTTTTGTTTCTTTCTGGCTTTCTGTGCTTTTTTGTTCACAGGAGCATTCAGGTTCCGGGTTTTTACTTTAGAGGTTTTTACTTGCCTCATTTTACCACTGCCAGACGATTTTTTACCGGCGAAAAGCCCGAAAGTTATGGTGTTAAAGAAGCTTTTCTTTTCCTGAGGCATAATATTTTCGTCGTTATCAGTCTTTTCAACGATGATTTTATCCTTGTGTTTATCCAGCCTCCAGGAAAGCCCGCCACCAATCAAATAAGTGTTGTCGCCTCTTTCATCAAAAATCATCCTGGCTGAAAAATCGGCCTGCATATTGGGATTGATCAAATAGGCACCGCCGGCACCGAATTGGAAATCATTAGGGACATTCTTTCTGAAAAACCCCTGGTTCTCTGCAAAAACTGACCAGTTTTCATGCAACGTATAGGTTACGGTCATGATATAGGTATTTTCAGCTTCTTCGGTAAAAACCTTATCTGCGATAAAATTAAAGAGAACGATCAGTCGGTTCGACAAGTCATTTTGGGTATAAATTCCGAACCTGGGGCTCATTCCTTCCGGATTCTTATGCAGTTCTGTGAGTAAGTTGGTATTCAAACCGGCATAAACACCTACGGCAGGGATCAATCTTTTTTTATCAAAACTATGCCTGGCCTTCCAGCTTCTGATCTCTTTTGATTTGTCAGCATATTCTGGCTTGTAAACAAGGTATTTTGCGCCAAGGGTGAGTCTGCTAAAACCGAATGCCGATTTGCTGTAATTCGATGGTTGGGTATAGTCTCTGCTTTCACTTAGAACAGCCATGTCAAGGCTGAATTCCAATCGTTCAAAAAACTGACCAGTTCTAAATGTAATATCGGAGCCAATACCAGACCCGCTGTACGAAAAGGATTCCTGAAGAATTGGATCATAATAAAGATAATCACCCACATTTTTGTAAAAGAGCCCGGCTTCCACCTGGTATACTTTGGTTCCCACACTATAGGGCGTTCCTGAGAATCCCGGACGTCGGGAATTGATCACCTCTGTATATTGCCCATAACTGAATTCAGCCAAAAGCAGGAGGAAA
>JBFFLO010000288.1:0-4230 GCA_041554895.1 Lutimonas sp.
ATCATCCTTACCCTATTGTGCATGCAACCAGTCTTATTTAACTCTCTCATTCCGGCATCAACCATCGGATAACCTGTTTGTCCATGGCACCATTTCTCAAAATCAGCCTCATTGTTTCTCCAGATAATGCCATCATATTTTGACTTAAAATTTTGATGAACCACTCTTGGATAATGAAAAAGGATCTGCATAAAAAACTCTCTCCAGATCAATTCACTCAGTAAAACGTCACTTGACATTCTAACTTCTTCTATAAGTTGACGGATACTGATAGTGCCGAATCGAAGATGAGGGCCTAAATGGGTACTGCCCGGTTTAGATGGAAAATCCCGGTTTGCGCCATATTGCTTTATGCGGGACAGGTCAAAATCCTTTACTTTTATATTTGATTGCCTGAAGCCGAGCTCATCCAGTGATGGAAATGATATGGTTTGCTTATAAAAATTTTCAAATGGCACTGGCGTATACGACTCGGTTGGCTTAAATTTCTTCAACCATTTATTCTTATAGGGAGTAAAAACATGATAAGGTTCATTGTTGTCCTTAACGATTTCCCCTTCTTCAAAAATAACCTGGTCTTTAAACTGATAAAAGTCAATGGATGCATCACCTAACATCTCTTCTACCTTACTGTCTCGCTCGCGAGCGTAAGGTTCATAATCCCTGTTGCTATAGACTTTTGAAACCTTTCCCTTTTTCAGAATTTCCTTCCAAACCTCAATAGGGTCTCCCTTCCTGATCAAAATTCCGCTGCCATATTTTTTAAGCTTATCATCTAAAGCCTTAAGCGATTCATATATAAAACCAACCCTGGGGTCGTCAGGAGAAAGTTCATTGATGATGCGTTCGTCAAAGATAAATAGCGGCAATACCGGTTGATTTTGAGCCAAAGCCGCTAATAATCCTGTATTGTCATCAAATCTCAAATCTCTGCGAAACCAAAATACAACCTTACTCATAAATCCTTTCTGTTTAATGATTTATTCAATTAGTCGAAGATGCTAAATTTTTTAGCATTCCTTTAAAAATAAAACCATGAAAAGGGTAAACGACATACCAATACAAGCGGCCCATCAATCCAATGGGTCTGAAAGTTGCTGTTTGCACAAGCTTTTCATTTTTCATCCTGAATTCTAACCAGGCCTCCCCCGGGAGTTTCATTTCAGCAAATAATAACAACCTGCCTTCTTTTTTATCGGCGTATAAAACCCTCCAAAAATCAACAACATCTCCAGAATTCAGATCTATTTCACTTGTCCTGCCTCTTCTGAGCCCAACGCCTCCTAACAATTTGTCCAGAAAACCGCGAAATTTCCATAGCCAGTTACCATAATACCAACCATTTTTACCTCCGATTCTCCAAATCTTGTCTACAGTGGTGTCAAAATCAGCATATTCCATTTCTCTTTGATCTTTAAAGCAGCCGAAAGAAGGAACATTGATAAAGTCGGAAATATTCATTTTCATCTCCCCGCTGCTCATGGCATCCTTCCAACTGGAAAGAATTTCATTATTTTCTATTTTACTAAAAGCCCTGATCAGTGAATCTTTGTAGCTCATAGGCTCGATACCAAGGGTTTTGGCCCATTCATTGTCTCGGCAAATCACTTCAATTTTCATACTATTTACTAATGCTATCGCTAAATTATACGATGTTGAAGTAACAAAATACAACCAATAAGAAGAAAGCCTCGGAGTCATCACAGGAATAATATAAATATACCTTTTTAAATTTCTAACCTTTGCAAATTCCAATAACATCTCCTTGTAACTTAAAATATCCGGGCCGCCAATATCAAAATCCTTGTCATATCCTTTTTCATTGAACATCGTCTTCTCCAGAAAGTTGATCACATCAGATACCCCGATAGGCTGACACTTGGTATTGAGCCATTTTGGAGTTACCATAACTGGCAATTTTTCAACCAGATCTCTGATGATCTCAAAAGAGGCACTTCCTGAACCAATAATAATTCCTGCCCTAAGCGTAGTCAACCTAAAATTTCCTTTTCCTAATTCTTCTTCAACATTTTTTCTTGAAGACAAATGCTTTGATAAACTATCTGCATTGATGATGCCGCTGAGATATACTACATGTTTTACCCGGGTTTTGTTCAACGCTTCCTTAAAATTATGGGCAGATTCGAACTCGAGCTTTTCATAGTCCTTTGAAGAAGACATGGAATGCACCAGGTAATAGGCCCCATCGATATCTTCTGGAATATTCGACATGGATGCTTTATCTAACAGGTCCAGTTCTATGATCTCGATCCTGGATTTTAAGGATTCCGGAGGATTGAATCTTTTTCGGTCCCTCACACAACAAATCACTTCATGTCCCTTTTCTACCAAAACCGGCAGTAACCTCTTTCCTATATAACCTGTCGCTCCGGTCAATAATATCCTCATATGTTGTTTAATTTGTATTGTTAGTTATAGGTCCCTAAAAATAATGAAAAATATGCATTGGTTTTATCAAAGCCCAACTTATTAAAACTTATCCTTGTTATTCAGGAAAGTATTAGGGGGCAACATCCCCAAAAAAATTATCTTTGTCTCTGATCACAATTTTAATCAATGAAAAATCAATGAAAAAAATATTTATTTTATTTCTTTTGGTTCTGCTCAGCTGTGCGCCAAACCAAAAAGAAATTGGGGGACAAAAGGAACTCGGGCGTTGGAAGGAACAAGCCAAAAATGTACAAATCATAAGAGATGATTTTGGTGTGCCGCATGTATATGGAAAATCAGATGCTGATGCTGTTTTCGGTTTGTTATATGCGCAATGTGAAGATGATTTTAACAGGGTGGAAAGAAATTATATCTGGGCACTCGGGCGTTTGGCAGAAATTGAAGGTGAAAAAGCAATTTATAGTGACCTGAGAGCTCGTTTGTATATGACAGAAGAAGAGGCCATTTCAAATTTTGAAGAAAGCCCTGTTTGGATGCAAAAATTATGTACTGCTTTTGCCGATGGCATCAATTACTATTTGGCCACGCATCCGGAGGTAAAGCCCAAATTATTGGATCATTTTGAACCTTGGATGCCTTTTTATTTTAGCGAAGGCTCCATTGGTGGCGATATCGAAAGAGTCTCTACCGAAAAGATCAAGAAATTTTATGATACCAAGAACGAATCAGCTATAGCTGAGGTATATGACGGTATGCTCAGGCTAAATTATGGAGATCTTCAAGGCTCCAATGGGCTGGCTATTAGCGGAAAAATGACCGAATCCGGTAAGAGTATGTTGTTGATCAATCCGCATACCTCATTCTTCTTCAGAGGTGAAGTTCATGTGGTTAGCGAAGAAGGGCTCAACGCCTACGGAGCAGTAACCTGGGGTCAGTTTTTTGTTTATCAAGGTTTTAATGAAAAGACAGGATGGATGCATACCTCTACGGGAACTGATATTATTGATGAATTTGAAGAGACCATTTTTGAAAACGAAGATGGACTGCAGTATGTCTATGGGGATGAAAAGCGAAAGCTGGAGTCATACCCCGTTTCTTTAAAATATATTTCTGAGGAAGGGATAAAGGAAAAAGCTTTTACTGCTTACAGGTCACATCACGGGCCCATTACCCATTCTAACGATGACAAATGGGTGGCAACTTCCCTTATGTGGGAACCTGTAAAGGCTTTGCAGCAATCATTCTTGAGAACCAAACAAAAGAATCATGCAGAATTCAAAGAAATGATGAGGATGAGGACCAATTCATCGAATAATACGGTTTTTGCCGATTCGGAGGGGAACATTGCCTACTATCACGGGAATTTTATCCCTAAAAGGAGCCCACTTTTTGATTATACCAAACCGGTTGACGGCAGCAACCCGGAAACAGATTGGAATGGGCTCCATACTGTTGAGGAAAACATATTGATTGTAAACCCTGAAACTGGGTGGATACAAAATTGTAACTCCACTCCCTTTACAGCAGCTGATATTGACAGCCCTAAACCCGAAAATTATCCGGTCTATATGACTTCATTTCCGGAAAATTTTAGAGGTATCCATGCCGTTTCTTTATTAAAAAAAGCTGACGACCTTACCCTTGACAAATTAATCGAATTGGCATATGACCCCTATCTTCCCGGAGCAGAAGCTTTGATCGCCGGCCTTTTGGAAGCAGGGAAATCAGCAAAGAATTTAGATGAAAAACAAAAAGCAGCCTTAGAAGTCCTGGGCTCCTGGGATTTCAAGGTTGATAAAAACTCCATCCCTATGACAT
>JBFFLO010000289.1:0-4210 GCA_041554895.1 Lutimonas sp.
GAAAGGTGATTTTACCGGTGACTACGACCCCGGGTTTTTTAAAGACCATAAGGATGTGCTTGCTCAACTTAATGATAAACAAGAACTTGTTATAGATGCAAGGGCAGAGGATCGTTTTTTGGGATGGGTTGAGGAACCTCGCAAAGGCCTTCGCAGCGGTCATATTCCCGGCTCATTGAACCTGCCATATACAGACCTGTTGCAAAATGCTAAAATGATAGAACCCCAAGACTTAAAAGATAAATTACAGGCAATAATTCCTAAAAACAGGAATCTTGTATTTTCTTGTGGTTCCGGAATAACAGCCTGTGTTTTGGCCCTGGGTGCCGAGCTTGCCGGTTACAGGGATTTGTCTGTTTACGACGGCTCATGGACCGAATGGGGAAGTATCCCGGAACTGCCGATCGAGAAAGGCGTTAAGGCTTAAATGGCCTTTAAGCTAAGGTCCATATTGTATACAGAATGGGTAAGTGCGCCCGATGAAATATAATCAACCCCGCATTCTGCATATCTCCTGGCGGTTCGTAAAGTGATGCCACCGGAGGATTCCGTTTCACACTTTCCTGCGATCAGTTTTACCGCCTTTTCGGTTTCTTCGTAATTAAAATTATCAATAAGGATCCTGTGGATACCCTGATGGTCAAGAATAAGTTTGATCTCCTCCATGTTTCTGGCCTCAACAATGATCTTGAGGTCCAAATTATTTTCTTTTAGATAGTCCTTGGTCATTTTAATGGCTTTATCGACTCCACCTGCAAAATCGATATGATTGTCTTTTAACATGATCATGTCATATAAGGCAAACCTGTGGTTGACCCCGCCGCCTATGGTAACGGCCCATTTTTCAATAGCCCTTATTCCAGGGGTCGTTTTTCTTGTATCGAGAATTCTGGTGTTGGTTCCCTTTAAAACGTCAACAAACTTTTTGGTTTTTGTGGCAATGGCGCTCATGCGCTGCATGGCATTTAAAACCAGCCTTTCAGCTTTTAATATGGATTGGGAACTACCGGTGACAAAGAAAACGATATCACCTACTTTAACATTTTCTCCATCCGCTATAAATGTTTCGATTTGCAGGTCAGGATCGACTTCCTGAAAGATCATTTTAGCAAATTCGACCCCTGCAATGACGCCTTCCTCTTTCACCAAAAGTTTGGCCTTGCCTCTGGCGTCTTTGGGGATGCAGGCAAGAGAACTGTGATCACCTTCTCCAATATCCTCACGTATTCCATTTTTTATAATGCGCTCCAGCTCTTTAGCCATTTGAATTTTACTGATCATTGGAATAGATTTTAGCATTGCAAAAATAAGTCTTTATATTTACCGAAACAATCACTTTAATGAAAATCAAGTTATTGGCCATCGGTAAAACAGACGACAAAAACCTTCAGTTATTGGTACAGAAATACCAGAATCGTTTAAAGCATTATATAAAATTTGACCTGGAAATCATTCCGGATCTTAAAAACGCTAAAAACTTGTCTGAAGCAGAACAAAAGGATCGGGAAGGAGAGTTGATTTTAAGCAGGATCACAGGTACAGACCAATTGATATTGCTGGATGACAAAGGAGAAAGCTTTAGTTCTGTTGGCTTTTCAAAATTCATGCAAAAAAAGATGCATACAGGGATCAAGCAATTGGTCCTGGTCATTGGAGGACCATATGGCTTTTCAGAAAATGTTTACCAAAAGGCCCAGGGGAGACTATCTTTTTCAAAAATGACTTTTTCACACCAAATGATCAGGTTGTTTGTGGTAGAACAAATTTACAGGGCTTTTACAATTTTAAGAAATGAGCCTTATCATCATGAATAATAGTATATTTAAAACTTGTTTCAAAAGCAAAAGAGTATTTCTATGACCGGAATTTTCGCAATTTTAGATGATATAGCGGCCTTGATGGATGATGTGGCCTTGATGGCTAAATTCGCAACTAAGAAAACCGCAGGCGTTCTTGGAGATGATTTGGCAGTGGGCGCTGAAAAAGCCTCAAGCTTCAGGGCTTCAAGGGAACTACCTGTATTATGGGCCATTACAAAAGGATCCTTTCTCAACAAATTGATCATCCTGCCCTTTGCTTTTTTATTATCCGCATACGCGCCTCAATTGATCGTACCTATCTTACTCATTGGAGGGGTCTATCTAAGTTTTGAGGGAGTTGAAAAAATCATGCACGCTTTTTTTCATAAAGACCGCAATGAGCAGGAAATGATACGGATTGTCACTGAAGAAGAGTTGCTAGTTATTGAAAAAGATAAGATCAAATCTACCATTGTTACTGATTTTATTTTGTCTTTAGAGATCATCATGATCGCCTTAGGGACTGTGACAGGACAACCTATTTTGGAACAGATTTTGGTGGTGTCCATTGTGGCAATAGTGGCCACTATCGGTGTTTATGGGATAGTCGCTTTAATGGTCAGAATGGACGATATGGGTTTGAGGTTTATTCAAATGGCAAGGGGGAAAAGTCAATTTGTAAAATCTTCTTTTGTGATCATGGGTAAGGGTTTGGTATATTCATTGCCTAAATTGATAAAGTTGCTGGCTGTTGTGGGAACCATTGCGATGTTGTTGGTAGGAGGAGGGATGTTTGTTCACAATATTCAGGAAATCCATGATTTTTTACATGTATTGCCCATGATCATATCTGAGTTGTTGATGGGATTGCTTGTCGGATTTATTGCTTTTGTTTTTGTTGAGTCTTTTAAAAAGCTTAAGCTAAAATTTATAAAGGATTAAAATATTACGTTTAACAATAGTTCACCTAAGACATGAAACTCGTATTTGCCACCAACAACAAACATAAATTAAATGAGGTACAGGACCTGTTGCCAAAGGGTATAGATATTTTAACCTTAAAGGATATTGGCTGCCATGAGGAAATCGAAGAAACGGCAACCACGCTGCAAGGCAATGCCAAAATCAAAACTGACCACGTAAGAAACTTGTATGGATACGATTGTTTTGCCGACGATACGGGCTTGGAAGTGGAAGCCCTTGATGGAGCTCCGGGTGTTTATTCGGCAAGATATGCGGGTGAGGAGGCCACTTTTGAAGATAACGTGCAAAAATTATTGGCAGCCATGAAGGGAATTCAAAACAGGAAAGCCCGGTTTAGAACCGTAATTTCCTTGTATTTGGATGGCAGGCAATTGTTTTTTGAGGGCATTTGTGACGGATATATTGAAACATCTGTTTCAGGAACCAAGGGATTTGGTTATGACCCGATTTTTAGGCCCAAGGGATCTGATAAAACTTTTGCCGAAATGGACCTCAATGAAAAGGGGCTCATTTCGCATAGGGGTTTGGCAGTTAGAAAATTAGTTGCATACCTTAAAACTCAGGTCTAGAATCTAGAACAAGGTGATTTGTCCGTCATCATCATCATCATCATCGTCTTCATCATTTTCCGACCCTGAAGTATCCTCGGTTGATTTTTCAGGTGCCTCAATAATTTCCTCCTCCACGAGTTCAACTTCTTCGAGAACAGGTTCCTCATAAGGAAGTGGGTCCAATAAATTAATATCTTTTATCTTTTCTGTAGTTAATTGATTTCCAAGTGCTTTAATCCCTTTTACTGCAATAAACTCTTCAAAGTTAATAATTTCATTTTCCAGGCTCCTTTTTGAATAGGTCACTTCGGCCATTGGGCGGTAATCCATGGCGACGATCATGAGTTTTGAACCTGCATGTTCAGAAATAAATTTCTCTTCACGATCGGGATGCTCTATCATAAAACGCTTGACATAGTAACGCTCCCTTTCTCCATCGAAGTAAACAACTGATATTGGTTTATTCGGGTTCCATTTTTCGAGCACGATCATATCGCTTTCAAAATGTGTATTGAGGTTGGGAATAATCGTTTTTACTTCACCTTTTTGATTGATGATCAGCAGCCTGTCATCTGCAGTGAATTCTCCAATAAGGTCACCACGTTCATCAACATTGAGCCGTTGAACGGTTTCATCGAACCAGATCTTTCTTGGTTTTAAGGTAGAAACCCCTTTTTCTTTTAATTCTATTTTTTTGATCGGATATTTTGTGACAATATTACCCCGACTTGCTCTTCCTTTAATAGCCAATTCTGCCAGGTCAACATCCCATTTTAGCTTTTTAATGAGCCCTACGGCTCTTAAGTTTATGGTGATCACTTCTGCTTCTCCATTTGGATTTGCTGTAAAATAGAGCACCTTAGAGCCCTTTGACCC
>JBFFLO010000290.1:0-4201 GCA_041554895.1 Lutimonas sp.
GACAAGCCGGTTCATATCAATTTAAAAGGTAAGCGTTTCGAGAATTGGGTAACTGATTCTTATGCCTATGGGAGGGATACAGATCCTATTTATAAATCCATTCCTTTTTATATTGGCCTTCACCATGCAAAGGCTTACGGAATATTTTTTGACAATACGTTTAGGTCCTTTTTTGACTTTTGCTCAGAACGCAGAAATATAACCAGTTACTGGGCTGAAGGAGGTGAGATGAATTATTATTTCATTTATGGCCCTGATATGACCGATGTAGTGGCTTCCTATACGGATCTCACCGGAAAGCCACATCAGTTGCCGCCTTTATGGGCTTTGGGTTACCATCAATGTAAATGGAGTTATTATCCGGAATCAAATGTAAAGGCCATTACCAAAAAGTTCAGAGACTTACAGATTCCATGTGACGCCATTTATTTGGATATTGATTATATGGATGGTTTCAGGTGCTTTACCTGGAACAAAGAGTATTTCCCCGATCCGAAAAGGATGGTAAAAGAATTGGAAGCTGATGGCTTTAAGACCATTGCAATTATAGATCCGGGGATCAAAATTGATATGGATTACAATATTTTCAGGGAAGCCCTTGAAAAGGATTACTTCTGCAAAAGAGCAGATGGTCCTTATATGAAAGGTAAGGTTTGGCCCGGGGAATGTTTTTTCCCTGATTTTACCGACCCGGAAGTACGTGAATGGTGGTCAGGTTTGTACAAAGAACTGATTGAGGAAATTGGGGTTAGGGGAGTCTGGAATGATATGAACGAACCTGCAGTTATGGATGTTCCCGGAAAAACCTTTCCGAATGATGTAAGGCATAATTATGAGGGGATCAGATGTAGTCACCGAAAGGCACATAATGTATATGGAATGCAAATGGCAAGGGCTACTTATCAGGGCTTAAAGAAGTTCTCTTATCCCAAACGGCCTTTCGTGATCACCAGAGCGGCCTATTCAGGAACCCAAAGGTATACTTCAACCTGGACGGGTGACAATGTTGCTACCTGGGATCATTTGAATATAGCGAATATACAATCGCAGCGATTAAGCATGTCGGGTTTCTCGTTTGTCGGATCAGATATTGGTGGATTTGCCGAACAGCCTAACGGAGAACTTTATGCGCGTTGGATACAGCTGGGGATGTTTCATCCTTTCTTCAGGACGCATTCTTCGGGAGATCATGGAGATCAGGAACCATGGGCTTTTGGCAGCAATATAACTGACATTGTCAGAAAATTCATTGAGATCAGGTACCAACTGTTACCGTATTTATATACCGCCTTCTGGAGGTATGCCGAGGAAGGTATACCTATTTTGAAATCATTGGTGTTATTCGATCAAAATGATCCTCATACGCATTACAGGAATGACGAATTTGTTTTTGGTGAAAAGATACTTGCCTGCCCTATCGCAGAACCTAATGCCAAAGGAAGGCGTATGTTTATTCCAAATGGAGAGTGGTATAATTTCTGGGATGATACTTTGATCAAAGGAGGAGAGGAAGTCTGGGTAGATGCAGATCTTGATTCTATGCCGATCTTTGTTAAAGCAGGAGCCATCATTCCTAAATATCCGATACAGCAGTATGTTGGTGAAAAGGAGATTAAAGAACTGGAACTTGATATCTATTTTAAGAACGGAAAGGAAACTTCTCAGGTCTATGAGGATGCCCATGATGGTTATGATTATAAGAAGGGAAGATTTAGCCTGCGTGATTTCAAATTGATAGGCAAAAAGAAATCATTGACCATACAGCAATTTAAATCAGGTAAATACATAACCCCGTATAAGGATTTCAAGATCCATTTAAAAGCATTGCCTTTTAAAATTGCTAAAATTGAAATCGATCATGAAGTGCTGGACCTTCAAAAATTAAAGATCAACGGAGACAATTCTTTTGTGATCGGGAAAGAGTTCAACAGGCTTTATATAACAGCCAAATAGGATTTTGAATTGATAATCGTTGAGGGTTTGATTTAAGTGAGCCCCTTACTTCAGTAAGGGGCTCACTTATGTCAGGAAGTATCAAAAGTAAACTACGTTTCTTTTACATACTTTGATTCAGTAACTTTTCGTTATGATCGATTTATTCTTCCTCAACTTTATCTTTCTTTTCAATCATCGCATTTGCTATTAGGAACAAACCTCCGAATAAAAAGATCATTGATGGATACGCCACTTCTTCATCAAGAATCGTATAGGTTTCCAAAATTGATGCGATTAAAATTCCAATGCCAATTCCAACTGCTAACATCCCGAATTTCAAGGTCAGGTTAGATTTGTAGTTCCTCTTAGTTGCGAAAAGTGAGGCATCTGCTCCTTTTTCAATTAATGATAAACGTTCTTTGTTTCTCGTGTTCAAATACACGTAGACCATTCCGAAAATAGATGAAAATACTATTAAAGGGATTAAAATTGCTTCCATGATATAAATTATTTAGTTAAACTTTTTTACTTTCCTAATAAGACAACCCCATTGAAATACAGGTTACATATTTTTTAAAATAAATTTTTTGGCCTAACTTGTAACCTTAAGTTTCAATATGATGTCTTATAGTGTATATGCATAATAATTCAGATGGATAAGAATTCGGATCAAATATATATTGACAAGGTCCTGCAAGGAGACACGAACTCATTTGCTTATTTAATTAATAGGTATAAAGACATGGTCTATACGATAGCTATCAAAATCGTTAAGAACCATGAGGATGCTGAAGAAGTGGCCCAGGACAGCTTTTTAAAGGCTTATGAAAAATTGGATAGCTTTAAAGGGAACTCTAAGTTTTCAACCTGGCTGTACACTATTGTGTATAGAAATTCAATAACTAAAATCAGGAAGAAAAAAGTGGCTACGACTGATATTGATGATTATGTGGTAGATAACTATAGCGAAGGAAGTGAATTTCCGCAAATAGAAGCGATCAAGAATGGAGAACAACAAAAGTATGTAAGGGATGCCATAGACAGATTACCAGAAAAGGACGCTCTCTTAATTACTTTGTTTTATATGAACGAAAGTTCGGTTGAAGAAATCGAACAGATCACTAACATGACCCAGAGCAATATCAAAGTCAAATTGTTCCGGGCCCGGAAAAAATTAAATACAGAATTGTCATTCTTATTGAAGGAAGAAGTAAAAACGATATTATGAAGGAAGAAAAGAAAATGGATAAACTCATCCGAGAGAGTTTAAAATTCGAGCAGCCGCCTGCTGATTTTACAAATAAGATCATGAATCAGATCGAAGCTTTTGATGAGAAGCAAGAAAAGGCTTTGGGTGTTTTGTTGAAAAAGCATACAATGGAAAGCCCTTCTTTGAATTTCACGGCAAGGGTAATGGCCGAGGTTGAAAAAGCATCTGTTAAAGTAGCGGATGCACCAATTATAGGTAAAAAAGCCTGGACCTTTATTATCGTGTTTGTGACATCAATATTTGTATATGCCCTTTTGACAGGAGAGAAAAATACAGCTACTTCTCAGGCTTTTGATGGAGCTGTAAAAAAAGTGGATGATTTACTTTCAAATTCTATGGCATTTGACCTGCCGGAGATCTTAACCTCACCTCTGTTCGGCTTGAGTATTTTTGCATTAAGCTCTTTGTTGTTTTTGGATTATTTTATGAAAAACAGAAAACTTACAATAAATATCTAAGTAATTTTAACGAATTACAATACCCTCTTTTAACTGTCTGCTAACAGACCATTTTAAGAGGGTGTTTTTTTTTGAAATATTTCTTTAAAAACATTTGCGATAAATTTAAAATCATTTATATTTGCACACCTTAAAAAGGAAATAACATTCCTCCTTAGCTCAGTTGGTTAGAGCATCTGACTGTTAATCAGAGGGTCCTTGGTTCGAGCCCAAGAGGAGGAGCTTAACAAGAAAAAGACTTTACAGAAATGTAAGGTCTTTTTTGCTTCTATAAACTTACGAACTCTGCTTTTCAGTTATCGACAGATTGATCACGATGGCCATCAGCAGCCAAATTATAAAGGTCTCCCCATTGGTCATTTCATAAGTAGATCCGGCTAATTTTGCTGCTCCTAAAATAAGGTAAACGATAATAGGAGATAGAATTAAGCATGTCAAAAGATTGATCATTGTTTTCTTGTAATCCATAAGTCACTAATTTTAATTTATAAAATAAATTTCTACTGTTTCGATGCCAACCGATATTTGCCAAATTCTA
>JBFFLO010000291.1:0-4180 GCA_041554895.1 Lutimonas sp.
AAATGTGTGATGCTCAAAGGAAACCCGAAAACGGAACAGGGATTAAAGGATCATGGTTGTGAGGTGCTTACTTATCACGGGCAACATATAAGTGTCATGGGTGGCGGTGGTCCAACCTGCCTGACAAGACCCATGACAAGGTTAGATGAGGATTAAATATTTCAGGTATTTACTGTATTTTTCATACAAGAAGGTGATTCAAATTCGATAGAAATCACTTACATCAACCGTTATAAATTTGTATTTTTACGGCAATTAATTCCATAGAATGAACATACACTTTATATCAATTGGAGGCAGTGCCATGCATAACCTGGCTTTGGCACTTCATGAAAAGGGAGATCACATCACCGGAAGTGATGATGCCATATTTGAACCATCCAAATCAAGGTTGTCAGCAAAGGGTTTGTTGCCTGAATCTTTAGGCTGGTTTCCTGAGAAAGTTCATGCTAATCTGGACGCTATCATTTTAGGAATGCATGCCAAGGCCGATAACCCGGAATTGATCAAGGCACAGGAACTTGGGATCACCATTTATTCCTATCCCGAATTTTTATACGAACACGCCAAAAATAAAACGAGGGTAGTTATCGGTGGATCCCACGGTAAGACAACGATCACATCCATGATCCTGCACGTGTTGAAATATCATGGCGTTGAGGTTGATTTTATGGTCGGGGCACAGTTGGATGGTTTCGATAGAATGGTCCATCTTACAAATGAAAATGAGGTCATTGTGCTGGAAGGGGATGAATATTTATCCTCACCCATAGATCTTCGCCCTAAATTCCATTTATACAAAGCGAATATTGCCTTATTGAGTGGTATCGCCTGGGACCATATAAATGTCTTTCCAACATTTGAGAATTATGTGGATCAGTTTCGCATTTTTGTCAATACCATGGTCAAAGGCGGAATGATGGTATACAATATAGAGGATGAGGTAGTCAAGGAAGTTGTTGAGCAAACCTCGAATCAAATCAAAATATATCCTTATAAGACACCAGATTACAAGATTGAAAACGGTGCCACCGTTTTGGATACTGCCGAAGGAGAGATTCCTTTAGAGATCTTTGGTAAACACAATTTGCAAAACCTTGAAGGAGCGCGCAGTATTTGTTTTCACCTTGGTATAGGTGAAGAGGAGTTTTATGAGGCAATTGCCGATTTTAAAGGAGCCAGTAAAAGGCTTGAAAAAATAGCAGAAAATGAGCATACCGTTGTATTTAAGGATTTTGCTCATTCTCCATCCAAGGTAGAAGCAACAACAAATGCTGTCAAGGAACAATATGTTGACCGAAAATTATTGGCCTGCCTTGAATTACATACCTATAGCAGCCTGAATGAAGATTTTCTTAAGGAGTATGTGGGTACCCTGGATAAAGCAGACGAAGCCGTTGTATTCTATTCTCCTCATGCCGTAAAGATCAAAAGATTAAAGGAAGTCAGTGAGCAGCAAATAGCCAAAGCCTTTAAAAGAAGTGATCTGATCATTTATACGGACCCCAAAGAATTTAAAGATTTCTTGTTTAGCAGGAATCTTAAAAATACGGCACTTCTGTTAATGAGCTCGGGTAATTATGGAGGCCTGGATTTTGACGAGGTTAAAAGCCTGTTGTAAATTAATCTTTATAACCGAACCTTTTGAGCTGGCTGTTGCTGCTTCTCCAGTTTTTGTTGACCTTCACATAAAGGTCCATGAATATTTTTTTTGCAAAAAACTTTTCAAGGTCCCTTCTGGCCTCTGTGCCAACACGCTTAAGAGCTGCGCCCTTATGGCCAATAATGATGCCTTTTTGGGTTTCTCTTTCGACCATTATCACTGATCTTATCCGGATTAATTTAGGCTCTTCCTTGAATTCTTCCGTGACAATCTCAACCGAGTATGGAATCTCCTTTTTATAATGCATCAGTATCTTTTCTCTGATGGTTTCATTTACAAAAAAACGCTCGGGTTTATCCGTTAACTGGTCTTTTGGGTAGAATGGAGGGGATACAGGCAGCAATGCAACAATTCGGTTCATTACGGTCTCTATATTAAAATTTTCAAGCGCTGAAATAGGGTGAATTTCAGCATTGGGCAAGGTTTCTTTCCAATAGCTAACCTGTTGTTCCAGCTCTGCCTGTGATGATTGGTCTATTTTATTCAAAAGCAACAGTACAGGAACCTTTACGTTTTTGATTTTTTCGAAAAAAGCTTCATTCTTTAGTTCCTTTTCGCCCGTTTCAACCATATAAATCAGAACGTCCGCATCTTCAAAGGCTGTTTTTACAAAGTCCATCATTGATTCCTGAAGCTCGTATGCGGGTTTAATGATCCCTGGCGTGTCTGAAAACACAACCTGATAATCTTCAGTGTTGACAATACCCAGAATTCTGTGTCTTGTGGTTTGGGCCTTTGACGTGATGATCGATAAACGTTCCCCAACCAAGGCGTTCATCAAGGTAGATTTTCCAACATTTGGATTCCCGATGATATTAACAAATCCTGCTTTATGTTTCATATGTCCTCTGAATTAGGATGCAAAGGTACTAGGTTTTCAGCTTTCTTTGCCTAGGATTATATCTTTTCTGAACTAAATTCAAATCATGGTAAAACCTAAAATCAAATAAAGTGCCGTCGTAATAAGGCCTCCAAGCAGGGCGTAGGGAAGTTGGGTTCTTACATGATCAATATGGTCAGAGGCAGAAGCCATAGAAGAAATGATACTCGTGTCTGAAATGGGAGAACAATGGTCTCCAAATATGCCACCACCCAATGTTGCTGCGATAACCAAGGTGAGTTCAGCACTGTGTGCATTCGCCATAGGAATTGAAATGGCCAGCATAATGGCAAAAGTACCCCAGGAAGTTCCTGTCGAAAAAGCAATAAATGAACTGATCAAAAAGACAAGGGCTGGTAAAAATTGGGGAGAGAGCCAGTCTTTCGACCAGTTGGCTACAAAATGTCCTGTTCCTAATTGGTTACAGGCATCCCCAATAGCAAAGGCAAGCAGCATTAATAAGGCCAAAGGCATTAATTCACTTATCCCTTTTAGAATAAGATCTACCATCTCTTTTAATTTCATGATTCCTTGGGCCCGGTACAGGATCATGGCCACTAAAATAGATGCTATAACGGCATAAAGAACCGAGGAAGAGCCAGATCCATTGCCAATGGCCTGAGAAACATGGTCCCAAAAGGAATCGGCTTTTTCAACTTTGGACCAACCCGTATAGGCAAGATTTACGGGCATCATAATTACCATGGTCAACAAGGGAACAACCATGTTAAATGATTTTGCTTTTACGCCCTCTTTGGCCTTAAAGGATGTAATCACATCAGAAATCATGGGTTTAGAACCTTCATCCATTAATTGGCCGGTTGTGCGTGTTCTCTTTTCGGCTTTAGCCATGGGGCCGATGTCCTTTTTTGAAACAATGACGATAAAAAGAATGATGAGCGCCAGCATGGGATAAAAATTATAGACCATTGAAGATAACATGACGCTAAATGGATTTTCTATATTCTGGGTAATCAAAAGGCCCATGATAAAAGCACCCCATGCATTAAAGGGTATCAGGATAGAGGTGGGCGCAGAACTTGAATCTGCTATATAGGCCAGTTTTTCTCTTGGTATCCTTAATTTGTCAAAAACAGGCCGGTACAAAGTACCAACCGTTAGCGAACTTATACTCGTCTCTACAAAAAGCAGGATGCCTGTAAGCATGGCCAAGAGCTGGATAATGACCCTGCTATAACCTGTATGTTTCTTTTCAAAATAGGCGATCAGCTTGTTCAATTGATTGACAAAGCCTTCAACCCCTCTTGAATATTGGATAAAAAGGAGTAATGCACCTACCAGGGCACTGAACATTATGGTCCTTGTATTTCCTTCTGATTTAAAGACATTGACCATTCCTTCAATGGTGGCAAGGGTTCCATCCAGTAAATTCCAGTCGCTCATGATGAGCCAGGAAAACCAGATCCCAAAAACAAGGGCTATATAAACTTGTTTGGTTCTAAGAGCTAAAATAATGGCGATTACAGGAGGAAGAACGGATAAGAAACCGTAGTCATTCATATGGCTAAAACTGAATCTGATTAATAATGGTTAAATATAGGAAAACTATTTCCATGTGCATTTAGCAGCCTATATTTTATGCAAATACTTTTAGAGATGAGCTGGATTGACTCCTT
>JBFFLO010000292.1:0-4163 GCA_041554895.1 Lutimonas sp.
ATAAATGTATGTAGTAAAAAGAGACGGCAAAAGAGAACCGGTAATGTTCGATAAAATTACCGCAAGAGTTAGAAAATTGTGCTATGGATTAAATGATTTGGTTGATCCTATCAAGATTTCGATGAGAGTGATAGAAGGGATATATGATGGAGTAACAACTTCGGAATTAGATAACCTTGCAGCCGAGATTGCTGCCACCTTGACCACTACACACCCTGATTTTGCAAAAGTAGCAGCCCGAATAGCTGTTTCCAATTTACATAAAAACACTAAAAAGTCTTTTAGTGAGACCATGAAGGATCTTCATGATTATGTAAACCCAAGAACTGGTAAAAAAGCTTCCATGATCGCTGAAGATGTTTATAAGATCATTGAAGAAAACGCAGATATGTTGGATTCAACCATCATCTATAACCGTGATTTTGGTTATGACTTCTTCGGTTTTAAAACGCTTGAAAGATCCTATCTTTTGAAGATCAACGGAGAGATTGTTGAAAGACCGCAACATATGTTAATGAGGGTTTCTGTGGGTATCCATAAAGACGATATCGATGCTGCGATCGAAACTTATGAGTTAATGAGCAAGCGCTACTTTACTCATGCAACGCCAACATTGTTCAATGCAGGTACTCCTAAACCACAGATGTCTTCATGTTTTCTTTTGCAAATGCAAGATGACAGTATAGACGGGATCTATGATACATTAAGACAAACAGCCAAAATTTCGCAATCAGCAGGCGGTATAGGGCTTTCTATACATAACGTGAGAGCCACAGGATCTTATATCAGAGGGACGAACGGTACCTCTAATGGCATTGTTCCTATGTTAAGAGTTTTCAATGATACGGCAAGATATGTCGATCAGGGAGGAGGAAAACGCAAAGGATCTTTTGCTGTTTATCTGGAGCCTTGGCATGCCGATGTTTTTCAATTCCTTGATTTGAAAAAGAATCACGGTAAGGAAGAAATGAGAGCACGAGATTTATTCTTTGCCATGTGGATTCCTGATCTATTTATGAAACGTGTTGAGGAGAATGGAGAATGGACCCTGATGTGCCCTAACGAATGTCCTCACCTTTTTGATACTTATGGGGATGAGTTTGAAAAGCTATATACAAGCTACGAAAAAGTAGGAAAAGGAAGAAAAACGGTCAAGGCCAGAGAATTGTGGGAAAAGATTCTCGAAGCTCAGATCGAGACAGGAAATCCTTATATGCTTTATAAAGATGCCGTTAACAGAAAATCAAACCATAAAAATCTTGGTACGATCCGTTCTTCCAATTTATGTACTGAAATCATGGAATATACTGCTCCTGACGAGGTAGCCGTATGTAACCTCGCCTCTATTGCCATTCCGATGTTTATCTCAGAGGATGCCGACGGTAAAAAATTCTTTGATCATAAAAAATTATTTAAAGTAACCAAAAAGATCACCAGAAACCTGGATACAGTGATCGATGCAAATTTCTACCCGGTGCCGGAAGCGGAAAACTCAAACATGAGACACAGGCCGGTAGGAATTGGAATTCAAGGTCTCGCTGATGCGTTTATCCTATTGAGATTGCCTTTTACGAGCGATGAGGCTAAAAAATTGAATAAGGAGATCTTCGAGACCATCTATTTTGCTTCTTTAACGGCCTCTATGGAACTTGCTAAAGAGAAAGAACCCTATTCATCATATAAAGGGTCTCCGATCTCTCAGGGTGAATTTCAGTTTAATATGTGGAACATCAGCGAGGATGAACTAAGTGGACGATGGGAATGGAAGAAGCTAAGAGAAAGCATCATGAAGAATGGAGTAAGGAATTCCTTATTGGTTGCTCCTATGCCTACAGCTTCTACCTCACAGATTTTGGGGAATAACGAGGCTTTTGAACCTTACACCTCAAATATCTACACAAGAAGAGTATTGTCTGGTGAATTTATTGTTGTCAATAAACACCTTTTGGAAGATCTTGTGAACCTGGGGTTATGGGACAATAATATGAAAGAAGACATCATGCGTGCAAACGGATCAGTGCAGCATATTGAAGCAATCCCTCAGGAGCTTAAGGACTTGTACAAAACTGTATGGGAAATGAGCATGAAAGATATCATCGATATGGCCCGCCATAGAGGTTATTTTATCGATCAGTCACAATCATTGAACTTATTCATGAAAGACCCTGACTATTCCAAGCTTACATCAATGCACTTTTATGCATGGAAATCAGGTTTGAAAACAGGGATGTATTATTTAAGAACAAAATCTGCTGTTAATGCAATTCAGTTTACAGTATCCAAAAAGGCTGATGAACTTCCTGCGGGTGCTATAGAGGAGCAGCCTTTAACCGGGGAAGAACTCAAGGAAATGATCATTAAATCAAAAGAGAATCCTGATGATTGTCTTATGTGTGGATCTTAAAGAACCCATAGGGTTTAAACAAAAAAAGAGGAAGCCGACCAGCTTCCTCTTTTTTGTTTTTTTAATTTTATACGAACACTTTCAAAATGCCCTATATTTTAGATTTTTCCCGGAGCTATTCGTCCCCTGAGACCGAAGCCAAATCGTAAGCACGCTTGAGCGTGCTTAAAACGACAGGATTTAATATTACATCAGTCTTTAAAACCACTACCTCTTCAATCTCTATCGATGAATAACCGATAAAATCTATCACAAGTGTATATTTTCCTTCTAAAAGATTCAATTCGAAAGCCCCATCCAAAGAAGTCTCAGCATTTATATCCAATCCTTTGACTTTTACATTTGCAAAAGCCAATGGTTCCTTATTAAATTCTCCGTCAAGTACACTTCCCTGTACCTTAACCCCTTGTGCAAAACCAATAGCGGAAACGAGTAAACCTAAAACCAATGTGAGAATTTTCATAAAAATAATTTGATACAAAGAAATTCAATAAAAGCAACTTCTAGGTTAATCCATTGTTAAGGAATTATAATGAATTGGTTAATCTTATGTCAATTTATTTATTTTCAATGTTGTAAAATCCTCATGTAATTAGTATGTTTATAGGTAAATACTCCTTTTATGATCAAACGTTGGATCTTTTTGGTTGTACTTATTGTTTTAGGACTTGCTTTATTTTTTAATCCCAATTTTAAGACAATCGCTGCAGGTGTGTCAATTCTTTTATTCGGCATGATCACTTTGGAGGAAGGGTTTAAATTTTTTACCAAAGGGCCGCTAAAATCAATTTTAGGAAAAGCTACCGATAAACTCTATAAGAGTATTTCTTTAGGAGCTATTGTAACAGCATTCATACAGTCCAGTTCACTAGTTTCTGTGATCACAATTTCCTTTATTAGCGCGGGCCTGATCAGTTTGGCCGGTGGGATTGGATTGATTTTCGGAGCTAACATAGGGACAACCGCAACCGCATGGCTCGTTGCCGGTTTTGGCCTGAAAATCAAAATTTCAATCCTGGCTATGCCCATGTTGATCTTTGGGATTATTTTTTCCCTTCAAAAGAGCAAGTCCCTAAAAGGCATAGGTAATGTATTGACCGGTCTAGGCTTCTTTTTTCTGGGGATTCATTTTATGAAAGAAGGTTTTGATGTTTTTAGTGAATATTTTGACCTTACGGTTTATGCTGTCCCTGGATTATTAGGTGTTGTTATCTATACCGGAATAGGTATTTTCATTACCACAATTCTTCAATCGAGCAGTGCCTCCCTGGCTTTGGTGCTTACTGCCCTTTCTGCAGGTCAGATAGAATATGAAAACGCACTTGCCCTGGCTATAGGCACCAATATTGGAACTACAATTACTGCTCTGATCGGATCGGTGGGGTCAAATATCGCCGGGAGGAGACTTGCCCTTGCTCACTTGATATTTAATTTCATTACCGCGATCGTTGCCCTTTCCTTTATTTTCCCTTTGGAGAATTTTGTCGATAAACTGTCTGCGTTTATAGGCATTTCTCAAAATGACTATGCCTTAAAACTGGCACTTTTTCATACGGTATTTAACTTCTTGGGCGTCATCATCATGATCCCTCTTATTAAAAAGTTGGAAAAATTGCTGATTTATCTGGTTAAAGACCATAGGGTTAAGGATATAGACGAGCCAAAATTTCTTAACAGAGCAGCCCTGGAATTTCCTCAAACCGCGATCTCCTCACTTGAAAATGAGACAAAATACCTCTTTGAGAATGCCATATTTGAA
>JBFFLO010000293.1:0-4160 GCA_041554895.1 Lutimonas sp.
AAAGTGCACTTTATAGGTCCGTACAATTTTAATTCCCATCGCAGCCAAAAGTTTCATATCCTCCTTGAGTTCATCCAGGGTGGGTTCAATATCGTGATCAGGGTGCCGGTATCCTCCATATGAAATACCCAGGTAATCGGGGCTGCCCAAGATATCGCCAGCCGTTAACTCTTTTGGTGCGGCCATTTTTTCGTCTTTTATCTCAGTTTCATTTTTTGACCTATTCACACATCCAATAACAGTCATTATTACAGCCGCTATGAGTAAACTTTTAAAATTAAATTTAATTTTAGTATCTATTTATGAATTGAAACAACGATCTGAGCAATTTCACCGGTTCTTTCAAAAACTTTTTTACTCGTTTGCGCATCAAGATGCATGTCTGAAAATTCTAAAATATGGTTGTCAACAAACACTACTTTCAATCCGTCGTTTGCAGCCAATTTGTATATAATTGGAATTTGACAATAGGTAAAACAAAGAGAACCTTTTTCAATTACAATCTCTTTTGCTTCTTTATGAATATCAATATATTTAAAAATTTGCGTATCAGTTAAAAATTCTTCTTTTCTAAGTAAACGCGGGTTAAAATAAAGTTTACCATCAGTTACGAATACGCCCAGCTCACCAAATCGACTTAAAACATCTTCCTTGACCTGACCTGTCATTCCTGGTTGTTGAGCCCCTTTGGTAGCAGGGGTATGTGAATAGGGATCCGTTGGAAAAGCACCGTATAATTCTGGTGATTTATGAACGCCTATTCCCGCATTGGCTTCATAATAATGGTCAAGGAGCCTGCCGGTTGTAGCGTCGTCCAAACCATCTTTTATGGCCAGCAAACAAGTCTCTTGAATGCTTAACACCAATTTTGAAACCATGTGCCAATAAATAGAACCCAAACCTTCATAACCAAAAAAGGTCCCTGATCTTCCTGTAAATGATTTATGGTCAAAAATACCTTCAAAAATGTCTAGCAACTGTTGTTTGTCGGTATCTACAAGTGATTCATATTTTTCGGGCAATTGGGATAAGGCACGTTTTAAACTTTCCGCATTGTTGAACGTTCCGTTAAAGTGGAAATTACCTTCAACATCTTGTTCAATCACCTGTTTGTTCCCATCTTCTAAAAGCCTTTGCAATAAATCTGACCCACGCACCTTTTCGGCCGGGATATTATTCTTTACATCAAATCTTGGCAATTCTTTATTCGGATACAATATATAACTGTATTGATCAGGCCTGAACAAAGCGCTATTCTTTAAAGCATCCAAAACCTCTAAAGAGTCTTTTCCAGAGATATATCCAGAGCTTAATACAGCCACCTGGCCTTCTAACATTTCCGGTAAATATGAGATGGAAATCTCCGAATCATTCTTAACAGTCATTAAATTATAGGCATGGTACAAGTTGTCATCCCTTTTATTCGCAACAATGGAATGGTCCAGGTATTGTTTAGAGATCTTTAAAAACCTCAATAAATCATTTTTTGAAATAGAATCTTTATCACTTGAAAAACCTGTTTCGTAAATACCTGTTCTGTATTCACTTGCGGCAGTTCCCAGTCCGTCTAATACCGTTTTTCGATCTTTATCAGAAACCTTACCCGAAAGTATATAGGCATTTTCGGTAAATGTTTCGAGCACTTTGTTGAAAAACTCGGCCAATTCTACAGAGACTTCATAGTCTGCATCAGACATGCTTTCTACGATTCCTTCAAAGAAATTTAAAAAGCGCCTTAGATAGTAAAGCGTTACCATAGATACACCGTTTCCGACCAGGGCATTATTGGCATCATTCCATTCAGGTCTTTGTGTATTCATCCAGATTCCTCCTTCAGGAATAAAGTTGGATACTTTTGCCAAAACAGTGGCCAATAATTTTTCAATAAGATTGACTTTATAGATAAAAAAGTTTCTATCTCTTAGCAAGGCTCCATCAGCGCCTAATTCGACTTTTTTCTGAGCAATTCTTTCGTGTGCTTCATGATCAAAATCAATCGTGTCTTTTGGGTTCAACAAGATGTCTTCATAGCTTTTAATTCTATAAGGCACGTTGGCATACACAAAAATATTCTGGTCAAAGTAGGTGGCCAGTTGATTTGGATAATGATGCTCGATAAACTCTAAGAACTTTAACAGGTAAATGATCTGGTGATCACCCCAATACCCGATATATGACCAAGGGTCATCTGGTTCTATCGTCTCCCAATCAAAACCATCTTTTGTGACTCTGTACGGATTATAACCGTCAAATGTGGTAGCATTCAAGAATTTATGGATCATACTTTCAATAAATTCAGGATATGAATGCGCTAATGCCTCCCAGTTTTGAAAAATATCCCTCCAGTTACCTTGATAATCCAATATTTTTGAACCATCCAATTCATTGGTCGTATTGATCGAAAATTTATTCCAGGGTCGGCTTGGGTCACCATGCCTTCTGCTAAATTTAAGGGGCATATATTCAAAAGCAAGCCTTTTAAAGTTTTTATCCTCATCTTTTCTTGCCAGTTCTTTTAAATGATTTAATGAAAATGTTTCAGGAAGGTTTTCTAAAAGCTCCTCTTTTTTCTTAAATATTTTTTTGTTGGCAACTTCGATATAATCAACAAAATCCCATTTTTCAATTTGATAGCCATCATCAAAAATACCACCTCGCATAATGTTAAAAAGGGTATTGGAAAAATGCCTTGTATTCATTAATTGGTCAGCAGTCAATTGTATACCATCTGAAGCCGCATTCAATTCTAATAATTTTTTCGATCCTAGCTCGATATCCTCCTGAACAAGGGCTTCAAGATTAGTTCCCTTTTTAATCAGATCAGCAATTTCAGTAATGTTCACCATCGTTTGGTTAACATCAGCGACCATGATCCATTTTTTTTCAGTACCGGGCGCTAAGTTTATTTCTGAACAAACAAAATAAGCTCCTTTCTCGGCTTTAACATCTACTTCTTGCTTTATTTGCTTGCCTTTTCTAAAGTTGTTAATTTGCAGAGAGGAAAGTAAATACGTTGCATTCTCAACTCCAGCTGACCATACAGTCGTTGCTTTTAATGCTTCACTCGGTTCTGCTTTATCAACTATAATGGCACTTAAAGCATATATGCCAATCCCAACTTCTGCCTCCAATTCACTTTTTTTATAAGCATCAACCAGGTTGCTTCTGCTATTTTGTAAATCTGTCTCAACCCCATAAGGAAGCAAATTTTGGATGCCATCCAAGACAACCGCTTCAAGAGCCGATGTGGTGTTGTTCACTAAGGTAGATTTTCTTACAAACCCAAACTTATTGCTGGAATTCCATTGGTATCTGTATGTAAGGCCTAAGTCTTCATTGATTTCCTCAAAAACCACCTTGTTTCCAATACTGTTTTTATATAAGTTCCTATTTGTTTTATAAATTCCTGAATACCTGTCCGAAAAAGGTTCCCAAAGATAGGTTTTACCCTCTTTATGAACTTGTAAAATTGTCTTACTACCAGTGATGTCGGCCGATTCTGTTATTTTATCATCTGTGTAATAAGGAAATAAAGCAGATTCACTATCCTTTCTACCGGCAGACAAGCCTCCATTACTGGAAATAAACATCCAATGATTTGAATCACTTACGATACTCATAAAGAAAGGCCTCATGGCATCATTATTCGAAATTTTATAATAGTTTTCGTTCTCAAAGGAAATCAATTCCCCCTTAATTTCCTTTGCTTCAAAGAAAGTTTCATTCTTTCCTACGTAGATATGATTTACACTCATTATTATAATTTTAAAGCATCAATAATTTTTATTTTCGCTGCAACATGAACCATTGCACTTTTAACATCAATTGGTCAATAATTCCTCAACTTCTTCTAAACTTTTCCCTTTTGTCTCTACCACATATTTCTTTACAAACAATAAGGATAGAACAGCCATAACCGCATAAATAGCAAAGGTTATGGTTGGGCCTAAATTGGTAAGTTCCCACGGAAAGAATTGTGTGACCGTATAGCTCACCAGAGAATTAAAGAACCCAACAACCGAAATAGCGATGCCTTTTATATTTCCCGGGAAGATTTCAGATAACAAGGTCCACATAACGGGACCGAGCGATATGGCAAAAGCGGCCACATACAAAAGAATGGCGATCAACACCATTGTGGCATTAATGCTAATGAAATT
>JBFFLO010000294.1:0-4145 GCA_041554895.1 Lutimonas sp.
ATTGTCACTGGCATTCCTCATCCATGAACCCAGGTGGGCCTCGTATACCGCATAAGGCTTATCCAGTCCGTTTTTATCCTTTCTGTACCCCATCCATGCCTTATCTTTCCATTGATAGCCTTCAATACTCGAAATAATGGATGCCGTATTTGGTGGTTTCTCATAGGAAAAAGCATAAGGATCTGCCTTTTCCGTAACGATCAGGTTGTGGTTTGATTTGATTTTGTATTTGTAGCGCATTCCCTCCTTTGCATCAGGAATAAAACCCTCCCAAATTCCTGAAGCATCCCAGCGAACCGACAATCTATGCTGCTTCTCATTCCAGAAATTGAAATCTCCTATCACAGAAACTGATTTTGCCGATGGCGCCCAGACTGCGAAATAAGTCCCTTCAACTCCATCTACGGTAACAGGATGTGATCCAAACTTTTCATAAAGTCGGTAATGCTTTCCCGATTTGAAAAGATCGATGTCAAAATCGCTAAAAAGACTATAATTGATTACTTCTGCCATATGATTAATGATTTATAATATTAGAAATCCCTTTTAAAGGAATCAGAGCCCAACGCGGACGCGAATTCAATTCATACCCAATTTCGTAGACTGCTTTTTCTAACAGGCAATATTTGAGTATAAAAATGCGCTCCTGGTTATAGCCAATATTTAAATTGGCGTCTTGTACTTGATCAGTATACGTACCCAGAAAAACACTGGTTAAATAACTGTATAATATTTCAGCTGCCTGAAACAATTCTTCCTGCGACCTGTCATAAGTTTCCATATGATTGAAAACTGTTGCGTAGATCGCATAATGAAAAGATCTGAACAAACCTGCCACATCCTTTAAAGGAGGTTGTTTTACTTTCCTGTCGCGTATAGTGCTTTCTGGCTCTCCCTCAAAGTCGAGTATATAAAAATCGTCACTGGTCACCAGTATTTGGCCCAAGTGATAATCTCCATGAACCCGGATTCGTTCTCCTTTCAGTTTTGTCCAGTCAAAGTTGGTAATTCTCTTCCTGATCAAGGTCTTTTTTTCAAGAAATTCCCGTGCCAGATCCATTGCCATGCCATCAAGTTTGTGCATCTGGTTCTCAACAATATTTAACCTGTTTTGAAACTGATACAGCAATCTGTTCTTAAGCCAAACTTCGTAATCACCGTTAAAGTGATTTGGGGTAAAAGCAGTATCCTCAAATTCAGATCCAAGAACAATATGCATTTCCGCCGTCCTGATCGCCAATTGCTTGATCTTAGTCAATAAATTGAGTCCCACCCAATCAATGATCTCGGGGCAAACCTCGTTGATCTGTAATCTTGCGAACATATCAACAGTTGGCAAAGCATCCAAGGTTATATTTTTTTTATCCAGATTGAGAAATACCTCATGAAGCTCCTTTAACATATAATCCCAGGCATCACCTTCATTAGGCACCAGCTTCTGCATCAGGGCTATCGTCACATTGACTTGATCTGAATCAATAATATTTACACTCCCCTGATAGGCCGGGGTATTCTTAAAGTCTTTTATTTCACTAAGAAACCTGCTCATTTCATAATCAGGATTCTTATCGGCAAATATCCTCCTAAAGAACTTTAAAACATACTGATCATTGTAAATGATCGAAGTATTGCTTTGTTCCAGCCCCATAAACCTGGAAGATTCATAGGCAACATCCTTAAAGGATTCGCTGCGATGATATTGTACTTTTGTTCTGTCAAAAGGTACTGCTCCCAAAATTCTTTCAAAAACAAGTTTTCTGAACGCCTCCAAATTGACCGCATCTATGATATAGCCTTGTTGACCTTGAATCTTTACAGGAAGGATACGATCACTTTTTGCAAAACTGGCGTCCGTTACAAATGCTATGGGTAAAAAATAATGATGGTAAAAGGCTTCAACAAAATCGATTTCCAGCAATAATCCAAAATAAACTTCTCCGTGTTGCTGTATCCTGAAATACTCACTGAGTTCTATATATTTTAGTTTGCTGGCCTTTCCGCCATACCACCGCTGCTTCAAAATGTAGTCTTCGAGTACTTCTGATAAAAAGACTTGTATAAAGTCTTTATTATCGAGAAGATCCTCCCATACCCCTTCGAATTCAAAGGTAGATTGCATTTTGGTTTTAGTGGCCTTATCGGGCATAAGCTATTTAATTATTTCAAAAATATGAAATGGCATGTTCGGGTGTAATTCAACAAAATTCCACTCTCCATTCCAGGTATATGCTACATCGGGTACAACATCCCTGATCTTTAACTGATGATCATGTCCGATGCCAAGATCTTGTATGGGCAATTGAACCGTACCTCTCTGCGCATTATGATGATCCAGGCTGATCACAACGAATACCTCACTTGTTTTATCGTCGTTCCATTTATAAAATGCAATTAATTGATCGTTATCAATATGGCAAAACCTTATATTATTGGTTTGTTGCAGTGCTTCATGCTCCTTTCTAGCCTTATTAATTCCTGAGATCAATTTAATGAGCCAATTGTCAGCTGTCCAGTCATAATGTTGAATCTGGAATTTTTCTGAATTCAGATACTCTTCCTTTCCGGGCAATGCATCACTGATCATTTGTTCGAATACCGGGCCATAGATCCCTAAGTTTGAACTTAAAGTTGCGGCCAGAACATATCTTTGTATATGCTTTGACTCATTGGCTCCTTGCAAATGAAACGGATTGATATCAGGTGTATTGGGCCAGAAATTTGGCCTCATATATTCTGCCTGTTCCGTCTTGGTCAATTCTTCAACATAGTTGATCAACTCATGTTTATTATCGCGCCAGGTAAAATAGGTATACGATTGTGTATAGCCCTGTTTGGCCAATTGCTGCATTATTTTTGGTCTGGTAAAGGCCTCTGCCAGAAAAATTATATCAGGATGTTTTTTCTTTACCTCGGTAATGATCCAGTTCCAAAAATAGAAGGGCTTGGTATGAGGATTATCTACCCTGAAGATATTAATCCCACAGTCTATCCAAAAATACAGGAT
Organism: Lutimonas sp.; assembly: GCA_041554895.1. Lineage (GTDB taxonomy): Bacteria > Bacteroidota > Bacteroidia > Flavobacteriales > Flavobacteriaceae > Lutimonas. The sequence continues at coordinate 3,005 of JBFFLO010000294.1, forward strand.
ATCAAGACATTCCTGCCATAAAGCTTTAAAATCTTCCGATTCAAAATAAATAGGAAGGATGTCCTGGTATTTTTTCGGCGGATTTTCAGCGTACTGCACGGTTCCGTCAGGCCTCCATTTGAACCAGGAAGGATGGTCCTTTACCCATGGATGATCAGGAGCCGCCTGCAAGGCATAATCCATCGCAATTTCAATATCAAGTTCTTTGGCTTTGCCAATCAATTCCTTAAAATCATCAAGGGTGCCAAGATCCGGGTGGATGTCTTTATGGCCTCCAGATTTGGATCCAATACCCCAACATGATCCCACATCTCCTTTTTTAGCTGTAGTCGTATTATTCTTGCCTTTCCTGTTCACTTCTCCAATGGGATGCACGGGCGGGAAATACAGGGTGTCAAAACCCATTTTTGCTACCCTGTTCAACAAGGGAATACATTCCTTAAAAGTTCCGTGCTTACCGGGTTCCTTTGAAGAAGACCTTGGAAAAAACTCATACCAGGTGCTAAACAAAGCCTTTTTCCTATCAACGTATACACCAAGTTCCTTTGAGGTATTGGCAAGAAATTTTTTAGGGTATTTTTTAAATATTGATTTGAGAGCGTCTGATACTGCCTGGGTTACTGCTTCCTGATATTTTGCTTCATTTTTAAACAGGTCCAATAACTGGTTCAAATAAGTTTTTTCCGTGGAACTAGCCATTTTTATGACATCTTCAACATACAAGACACCTGCTGCCAATTCTGAACTCACCTGCTGCCCGTCTGCCACCTTTCGTTCTATCCCGTATTGCCAGTTCAAAGCATAATCAACCCAACATTCTATTTTATAAGCGTAATACCCTTGCTTTTCAACCCTAAAAGAACCATACCAATCATCATTATGGCCTGCAATCATTCTGGACTCCTGCCATTTCTTTTCCTGTTGATGCTTGTACAATACAGATACAGCGATAATGTCATGCCCATCAGCCAATACGTCGGCTGAAACGTTCACCACCTGGCCAACAACTCTTTTTATCGAAAATTCTCCACAATTGATCTGTGGCGAAACATGATCAATAACCACTCTTTGTTGCTTTAACATGCTCGAAAAATTAATTCTTAAATAACGTATCCCTTTGGAATAACTGCTCCTTTTTTGA
>JBFFLO010000295.1:0-4145 GCA_041554895.1 Lutimonas sp.
GAACCTCAATCACTCGTTTTGGAGTACTTTCATCCACATGAAGTTTATTCAAAACTAATTTCAAGATACCACGCTTATAGGTCGCATCGATCATTTCATCTTCATTTACATTTTCTGGTAATGTAAACGATCTAAAGAAAGTATTGTAATTGAACTCACGACGAGTAAAATTATCCTCTTCCTCCTTCATCTCTTCGCTTTTTTCAGCAGAAATTCTTAATATTCCATTTTCAATGGAAATTTCAAAATCTTTTTTTGTAAACCCTGGTGCTGCAATTTCAATTTCATAAAGATCATCCTTTTCTTTGATGTTCATAGCAGGGACCCATTTACTTTCCATAAAAAAGTCATTGTTAAATAGGCGGTCAGAGCCTAATAGGTCAGTAAACATGGTGTCATACCAAGGTAATCCGGGTTTTTTAAATTTTACAAGTGTCATGATAAAAACATTTTTAATTAATATGAAATCAAAATTACATTCAGGTCTGATTTTATGCAATGATGATGATCAATCAGTACAGTGATATTCATCAAAAAAAGTTGCCCTTTGAGAACAACTTTCTTTTCCTTTCATTTCGATAATGTTACATAAATACGCCGTCTTCATCAACTTTAACCCTGATCGTTTTTTTGCCATTTTCCAAAACAACTTTATATTGTTTTTTTGTCCCTTGTTTACTGTCGTAATTAACCTTATAAATATCCTTTGCAATATTCCATCCAGGGAACCTTTCTGCTATAGAAGCAGCCACGGCATATGGTAAGGCTACATTCTTAAACTTTTCAACAGTGTATATAATCTTGCCGTCACGGTCATAAGCAGCAACTATCTTTCCTTCAGGTATGAAAAAGTAAACCCTGTAGAAATCGCTTTCTTCTTCATAAAATTCTGAACTTTTTACATCAAATTTGGCCGCCATATCTTCTAGCAGTTGCACCGGAACAGCGGCTTCACTGTTATCTACACTATTCAGGTATTTGTAATTTGTGGCACGGACCAGAACCTCAGGCAGCATACCATCATTAATAACCTGAGCGTAGAACTGGGTTGTCAACCCCAGTGCTAATAATACTAACAATACTTTTTTCATAATGCTTTTGGTTTTAATTAATACTGTTTCTCATTACTAAACATAAAATTACCTCGAGCTGCTGTTTTGCACAATGACCTGGCTCATAGGAATCAATGATCTTGATCAGTATTTGATCAACAACACTTTAAAAATTGAATTAGAAGAAGATAGAAAGGGTCAAAAAAAGAACAGGAAGTCTAAAACTTCCTGTTCCATTAGAATCAAAAATACCTTTTACACTTTAAAATATCCTACATTAAATTCCATATCAGACCTTAATCATCAGCCAGATATTCATCAATCTATAAAACCTATCTTTGATTCCAAGGCCCTACAAGCTTTCACTTGAGCTGCCTCTTAACATTTCATAGAATTTTGATCTTGAACTGCTAAAAATTTCAGTTCTTTAATTTATTAGGTCAAACCTACAACACTTAATTACGCCATACAATGATCAGGGTCAGTCCCAGAATTGATTCTAATCAATAATGTAAGGCCTTTAATACAGAACCCATTGGTAAACCTGATTCAATAAGATCAAGCCTACAAGAAACAATAAAAACAGAAGAAACTGAAACCATTTAAAATCTATGTTCTCAATCCATTTGTTTGCAAAACCAGGAAAAGCAAACTGACTGATTCCCTTGAATAAACTAAACCATCCAAATACGGTTATAATGACCCTCCAATCCTTTACCCAGAGATTATGTGCCAGAATATGCAATAAACCGATGATTATTCCTAGGACCGACAATATGATCATGAATTTATCATCTTTTGCAAATACAAACATTTGTTTGATCCTCTTTGGATAGATCATAAAAAGAAGAAAAAACAGCATAAAGAACCATCCCCAAAACTTGGCTAAAAAAAATGAAATATCCATATTTATTCTTTTAAGTGATGTATTACAAATAAAGGTATTGTCAAATGAAAGCTAAGCGACATGACCTTGGGTTTAAACAACAATCTTTGGAAGAAACCATAATGTCTTCCGATCATGGCGATCATATCGATATTACCTCTGCTTTGTGTAAAACAATTAAGCCCCTCTTCAAAATCAGAAGACGAGAGCGTATAATACTTATGTTTGACATTGACTAAAAAAGAATCCAGTTTTCTTTTGTTTTGTGCCTGTGTCTCATCCAAGTCTGGTTTTTCACTAAAATGGATGATTCTAATGACAGAATTGTTCATTTCCGCCAAACTGATCATTGGTGCCAATTCTTCAAAATTATAATCGATATTGAAATCAGTTGGAAAAACGATCTCCTTTGGAGCCTTGTATGTATGCTTTTCCGGTACGGCTATGACGTTACAGGAACTTCTCATGATCACATCACCTGTGTTACTGCCCATAAAAATCTCCTTGGCTCCTGTGGCTCCTTTGGTTCCCATAATAATGAGTTCAATGTTTTTTTCATCGACTACTTGACGTACTGCCAAATTAAACAGGTTGTAGTCACTGATTGTCGCAAACTCATGCCTTTTATTCTTGGGCAGGCTTTCAAGAAGCTTCTCCATTTCTTTTTTTGACGTCTCGTGCATTTCTTCCTCTAATGCAGCCAGCTGGGCAACATTCTGATCCATCAGTTCTTCATTGGCCAAATAGGGGATCTTAAAAACATTCAGCAAATAGAACTTACATGGGATGTCTTTAAAGAGTTGACAGGCATATTCAATAGCATTAAGCGAATTCTCAGAAAAATCTGTAGGTAAAAGTATCTTTTTCATGACCAATAGTTTTATGAATTAAAACTAAGACTATCTGAGAATTATATCACTGACCATCATCAATGCAACTATTGATTTTGGTCATCCTTACTGTATCTTTTGCAATCTATCTCTCTTGAGAATGTGAATTTCATTTTTATTGGTTCTGATCAATTGCTCCTCTTTAAAGTCGGTCAGGGTCCTTGTTAAGGTTTCCTTTGCAATTCCCAAATAACTGGCCAGGTCAGATCGGGAAATCTCAATTGTTTTGTGGTTTCCTCTTTTTTCCTGCAGTTGTAAAATGGCATCTGCTGTTTTTCTTCTCACTGAATCATAAGCCAGATGCATTAAATGATCTTTAATGAATTCAAGGTCATTGGTAATTAAGTCAATAAAGTTTAAACCCAGCTGAGGATTTGACTTGATCAAGTCCAAAAACTCATGCTTTGGAATTCTTATGATTTCTGCATTCTTTATGACTTCTGCATTTTCAACATAAGGTTTGTTTCCCAGAAAAGAAGTGAAGCCGAAAAAATTTTTATCGGAAAATATTTCTGTGATCAGTTCCTTTCCGTCATGATTGATCTTGAACGTTTTTACTTCTCCTCTTTTAATGTAAAATATATGGTTGCTTATACTTCCTTCGCAATATACGGTGGCTCCTGACTTATATTCGATCGCTTCATTATGCCTAAATGCTTTTTCAATTTCTTCTATGCGCCATTTTGTATTTGCTTCAGTTTCATGCTTCCCGATATCTTCCATGATTTCCTTCCTTTTTAACCTGGATGCCACAGCGCTAAGTAATTCAGATTCTTCGAAAGGTTTGGTAATATAGTCGCTTGCTCCAAGATCCATTCCTCTCCTAATGTCTTCATGTTTGGTTTTGGCAGACATAAAAATAACCGGGATCCTTTGAAGTGACTTGTTCCTCATCATGATCTGTAAAACACCGTATCCGTCAAGTTCAGGCATCAAAATATCGCAAATTATAAGATCTGGCTTAAAAAATTGGGTCTTTTCCAATCCGGTCTTTCCATCTTCTGCTGTAATTACGTCATAATTTGCTAGTTGTAAAATCTCAGCAGTATTCTCCCTGACAATTTTATCATCTTCAATTATTAGAATCTTTTTTTTCATAATAACCTCACATTAATGATTCTATTCAATATTTTTATATTTTAAAACCTGTGTTTTTAATTTTTGGTAATCAATGGGTAGCTTGATCAGTACTTTGGTGCCTTTGTTCTCCTCACTCTGAATTATAATATTGCCGTTTAGTTTCTCCAAATAACGTTGCACCGTATTAAGCCCGATTCCGGTACCTTGAATAGTAAGCGCATTCTTACCCCTGTAAAA
>JBFFLO010000296.1:0-4141 GCA_041554895.1 Lutimonas sp.
GCCAACTTTTCATAAAACCTTTGATCTCTGTGAATCCATGTAATTGGGGTCTGATCACCCAATTTAGCAACCTGTTCCTTTCCAAAAGTACTAATGGGCATCATAGGATCATCATTGATCTCTGAACCAGTGATCGCCGGAATATATTCATCCAGAAGCTGTACCATCAATCTTGCCAACCTTGTTTTTGCTTGTCCCCTAAGGCCCAAAAGATTGATGTTATGCTCAGAAAGTATGGCTCTTTCCAATTGAGGAATAACCGTTTCATCATAGCCGTGTATCCCGGTAAACGAAGCTTTCCCCATTTTGATGTTCTCAATAAGATTCTCTCTGAGTTCTGATTTTATGCTTCTGCTGCGATACCCTTGCTGCTTGAGCTCGCCAAGTGTTTTTATACTATTGTTCATTATCGAATTCTTTTTTTTCTGTTGTTTTCATAATCATGAAAGATCATTTCCCCAAGACCATCAAGTCCTGTATAAAAGGCCTTTCCTCTGTTTGACAGGGTAAATTCATCCACAAATGTTTGTAAATATGGATCTTGTGCAATCATAAAAGTCGTTATTGGGATATGGAGTTTTCTTGCCTGAGCCGCCATTTGATAGCATTTATCCACAATAAACCCATCAAGGCCATTACTGTTTTTATAGTAGCTGCCATCTGGCATTCTAACACAGCTTGGTTTTCCATCCGTGATCATAAAGATCTGTTTGTTGGTATTTCTTTTTCTTCTTAACAGGTCCAGGGCCAGCTGTAAACCGGCAACAGTATTGGTATGATAAGGTCCAACCTGTAAATAAGGTAAATCCTTAAGCTGAATGGGCCAGGCATCGTTGCCAAATACCAGTATATCCAATGTGTCTTTGGCATATCGGGTCGTGATCAATTCTGCCAGTGCCATGGCAACCTTCTTGGCAGGTGTAATTCTGTCTTCCCCGTATAAGATCATGCTATGACTTATATCGATCATCAAAACTGTGCTCATTTGAGCTTTATGATGCGTATCTTCAACGATCAGGTCATTTTCAGTCAATTGAAAATTCCCAAAACCATGATTGATCTGAGCATTTTTTAAACTCTCCGTAACATTGATGTTTTCCAAGCCATCACCAAAACGAAATTCCCGAAGATCGCCGGTATGTTCATCTCCTAAGCCACTGCTTTTGGTTTTGTGGGTACCTGCCCCTTTTTTTCTGATCTGCCCAAAAATCTGATTTAAAGCATTTTTCCTTATGGCTCTTTCTGTCTTTGCGGTTATTTTTTTGTCATAAGTTCCATCAGGCTTGATCTCCTCTTTGATATACCCCTTTTCCTTAAGCTCTTCTACAAAATCCTCAAGGGTGTAATCTTCAGTGGTGAGCTTGTACTCCTGATCAAGCTGTTCCAGCCAATCAAGCGCTTCATCAAAATCACCTGAGGTATGCGTAATCAATTCTTTGAAAACCTCAAACAAGGTATCAAACGGGCTTTTAACCTCCTTTTCGAAAAGTTCAAATTGAAAACCAGTTCTTTTTTTATTGCTCTTCATGCGTTTATGTTTCAATACCAGTATTGACTAATTTTATTTTAAACCTTAAAAAACCATATTTAAGATCCAAAAAAATCACTTGATATGATCTTGTATATATACCTGCTTGATTGATTTTGAACAACAGCAACTAATTGTATATCAGTTAAATAAAACTAATCTAAGTCCTGCTTTCTTTTCTTGATAGTGTTACAAAGATACGAATTTATCGTTTAAATATAATCAAGCCATTTTAAAAGAGCGTTGTTGATCCAATTGTTCTTTGAGTTTTATGTCCAATAACCCAAACTTGGGCTCCTTTCGTTTTTTTGACCTGCTTTTTGAATTAGAAGATCACAACAACAGGTTTATAAAAACTCAAGGCTTGTAATTGTATGATCAGGTGTGAAGTCGTATGCAAACACCTCAAAATAAACAAAAAACAGCTCTATTTTAAACTATTAAGGATAAAATCAACGGTTTTATTCTCGTTTTTATTCTCGAGATACGCTCCTGTAAGATGTTTAGAGGGAACGGCCAGTCCTTTATCAATCAGAGAAGTGATTTCACCTAAATATTCCAAGGTAACCTTACCGGTAAGCAAAGGAGACAGGTCATTGCCTTTTTTATAAAAATCATATATCTTTTTAAGCCCGGTCAAATAGAGGTAATCTTTGGTAAAGCCTCCACCTCTATGCACCCTAAGGGTAATATAAAAGGCAGTTTCTTTGTCAAGATTAAATTGATTATGAAGTAACCTGAAGGTTGTAGAAAAACCGTAACCTTTAGCCAAACTATCCACGGCTATCACCCTATATGCAAGCTCTTTCAGTCTTTTTACCGTAAGGTTATTACTCATATACTCTGCAAAAACAGCCAGCCCTTCCTGTGTTTCCTCATAATTTGGAAACCCATGTGAAAAGATCTTAAGGGGATGCAACTGCCCGTTCATAGTTGTCACCATATGCACACCTATTTCATGATTATTCAAGACCTTAAGCTCATGGGACGAAAATCTGTGGTTCTCATTTAAAACCAATGTTTTAACATTGTTTAAAACCATCGCTGCGGCAGATATTTTCTTTGAATGGCTTATCTCATAGCTAAAATCATAGTCTTTTGAGAATTCCTTAAAGAACACTTCTGTTTCTCTTGAATTATACTTGGGCAAAAATCTTTCCTCATTTGGGTTTTCATCTTCGAAATGCAGTATAAACTTGGCGTTTTCCACATCTTTTTCGGTTGGGGTGCCAAAACAGTGCAGGCAGTTATAATAAAATTTTTTGCCTGAACCAATGGTCTCTATGCATTGAATCAGCCCCGAATACGTATAAATAATATCTTCATACAAGTTCCTGATATCGAGGTCTTCAATGCGCTCAATGGGTTGAGCAAATAACGCACGGTGCAGGTTAAACTTATCAAAATTGATTTCAGGGTACAAAAACTTCGGATCTGAAAGGTATTTGGATGAAAAGAATTTCGTTTTTTCTTCTTCAATATTAGTGGGGTTCACATAGCTGAGCAGTTCAATTTTACGAACCAACCTATCAATATCATGGTCGATCTCCAGTAATTCCTGGGTCGATACTTTCCTGTTTTCAATCATCTTAAGTTTATTTACCATACTCCTTTAGAAATGAATCAGCATGCTGAGGAATTCGATTCTTTAATGCTTCAGCGATACGTCCTATGACCTCCGGAAATAAGAGTTGCTCATATTCATTGCAGTAGATCTTTGCCAATTCAGTTGCCAAAACCAAGGTGTTTTGAAAATGTGAAGTAATGTACTTCAAAAAATATCCATTTCCATAAAAGGTATCATTGATCGCTGCCGTAGAAACGATATCATCTGGCAATTCTATTTGAGAGAGGCTTTTTCTCCAGGCCTCTATGCTTTGCCCAAACCTCTGATTATCGATATTTTGAGTACCCAGGTTCCAGGTGGGTACCTCCCTGGGCCACCTTCTCCAATTATAACTGTGCATATCATAAACTATGCATACAGGATGAAGCGATTCCAGTTTTTTTATAAGCACTTGCACTACCTTATAAAAGGCATGGTGTTTTGCCATGCTTTTTGCTGTCATTTCTTTTGACAAGGGCTTTTTCCAAAGCTGTTTGCCCCAGGCATTTTCATAAATAGCCACTTCCGGTGCCCTGTTCAAATCGTATTCAAATCTTGTATCCAGGCCTGCGATCACAATGGGATGCGTTGCTATCATCGATTTTGTCGCAGGATCATCTTCATACCACCTTTCATAGGCGGAATGCAAACAATTATCCCATAATTCTTTTCTTAACTGATGTCCGTCATGTACAGCCGCACAAACAAAATGCACATATGAATCAATCTTAATGCTAAATGAATAATCCTCGGCTACTGCCTCAAAAGTGATTTCGGATTCAATATTCTCAATAATGTCGTCTATGCTGAACCTTTGTATCATAAGTGCTCGAATTCTAGTCTTAAGACTAAGCGTCTTGTACTGTTTTACGCAATCTCGATCTTCTATCGAAGGCCTGAAGTTTATCTATTACCTTGCTCTCAAGAAAGTCGATCACTTTTTCTTCAACCTTGATTTTGGTCTTATACACTTTGTTGATATAGGTAATGCCCCCAGGTGACATGAC
>JBFFLO010000297.1:0-4127 GCA_041554895.1 Lutimonas sp.
AAATCTTGAATTTTCGAATGCTTTTGCAGGTTATTATGCTATGGTGCAGCAACGTCAGAGCGCCTATAAGGCTTTATTGGTAAAAAGCAGGGATTTGAAGGCGTCGCTGCTAAAATCAAAAGACTGATGTTTTACACTTTGATGATCCTTTGAATGATCACAGAAGTATCAATCAGCATTAAGCTCATTACGCCAATAAGGATAATAAGCTTAATGGTGTTGTGCAAAATCAAATAATCTTTTTTTGTATTTGCTTTCCACAAATAAATAAGGAAGAAGAAAAAGACGATTCCCACAAAATAAAAGTAGTACTTCATCATGCCGATCTCAGGATATTCCCAAAGAAAATAGACAGGATTCATGGTCAGTAGAACCAGGAATGTGATCAAAATCTTGGTAAAATGTTCCCCATAGGTTACAGGAATGGTTTGATAATCCAGCACAATATCTCCTTTGATGTTCTCCAGGTCTTTTAATAGTTCCCTGATCATTAAAACAAAAAAAAGAAAAGCGGCATGCGTAAATATGATCGTTGAGAAGTTCTTGTAATAAATGAATATGGCAAAAAATGGCAAAATGGATAAAATGGAGGCTGAAAAAAGCCCCATGAGAGGATATTTTTTCAGCTTGTGCGAATACAACCAGATCAGAAAAATATAGACCGCAAAAAACAAAGCAGCTCGCCACGACACTAAAAAACCAAATACAACCCCTACAAAATTCAGAAAAAAATAGATTTTCAATTTAATTTTTTGACTAACAATACTGTCGATCTTTGATTTTATCGGTTTATTGATCAGGTCCTTTTTACTGTCATAAAAATTATTGATGATATATCCTGAAGCGATGACACACATGGTAGCAAGTACCAGAAAGTAGAGATCAAGGTTAAAAATAACGTTACTTAATGATTGCTCAGGAGAAAAGATAAAGATCGCAGCCAAATATTGTGCCAATACAATGATGGCAATATTATAGCCTCTTACCACAGAAAGCAAGCTTAGAAATTTAAAGAATAACGAATATTTTTTTTTGGTCATAGGCTCTTGCTTAGGCCCATTATTGAAAGCATCCATAACTGAGGGATGGTTAAAACCTATAAACCATTTCTAATTTATAGTCTTTTAGCAATTTTTTTGTTTTCTCAAAGTCTTTTGTAAAACCTAAAATATAACCTCCGCCTCCTGAACCACATAATTTCAAATAATAGTCATTTGTTTCAATTCCTTGTTGCCACAATTGATGAAAGGAATCAGGTATCATAGGTTTGAAATGCTTCAATACGACTTTTGATAATTTTTTTACATTACCAAACAAGGATTTTATGTTGCCATGTAAAAAGTCATCTATACAGTTATCAGTATATCTGGCAAAATCACGATCAATCATTTTTCTGAAACCTTCATTTTTCATCTTGTTCATAAAAATGTTGACCATAGGCTGTGTTTCACCTATCATCTCTGAATCTAAAAGAAACACAGCCCCTTTTCCTTCTTTTTGAGAGGGAATACCCGTGGCTTCCAAGTTATCTTTAGAATTGATTAATATAGGTAAGCTCAAATAGGAATTCAAGGGGTCCAGGCCAGAACTTTTACCATGGAAAAAGGATTCCATTTTCGAAAATATAGATTTAAGCTTCAGTAATTTGTCCCTGGTAAGGTTTTCAAGTACAGTGATTTTATCATCAGCATACTTATCATAAATAGCTGCAACCAAAGCTCCTGAACTTCCTACGCCATATCCCTGAGGGATACTTGAATCAAAATGCATATTTCGATCTATATCACTTTTAAGCTCATCCAATCTCAATTTAATATCCGGATCGTTTAAGTTTTTAAGATAATGATAAAATTCTTTTAATTTCCTGTTGGAGTCAGTTGATTTTTCGGAGGTTTCATCAGATACGATCAAGGCACCCTGATACGAATTATATGGAATCGCCAAGCCTTTGGAATCTTTGATAATGCCATACTCTCCAAACAAGAGGATCTTAGCGTAAAAAAGGGGGCCGTTCATTCCGTCCATTTATTTAATTCGATACAAATATAAGAGAAAAATACTTTAAATCTATGTGCTTGATAATAAACGCTTAAATTCTATAAAACTTGTATGGGCATTCATTATTTATCAGTTTTCTTTTGAGGAAACGGATTTTGCTCCTGGCCCTGCATGGTCACTGATAAAATGGTTATTTTCACAAAACCCTGCCAGTTCTGAACGAATAAACTCGTCGACAAGCACTTTATCCTTTTCAGGAAACAGTACATGAACATTTGCACCGGCATCCAAAGTAAAACATATATGCGACTTTGAACTTTTTCTAAAGGCCCAAATTCGTTCTATAATTTCTAAGGTATTCGGTTTCATCAAAATAAAATATGGATCAGAAGTCATCATCATGGCATGTAAAGACAGCGCTTCCTTTTCAACTATTTCAATAAAACCTTCGAGATCGCCTTTTTTTAATACCGGCATCAAGCGGCTCATGTTATTTTGTGCCTGTTGAAATCTTGCTTCGGCGAACGGATGGCCCACCATAAGATTATGCCCCACCGTTGAAGATACTTGTTTTACGCCTTTGTCAACAAGAAGTATGGTATCATTAAATGTTGAAAAGACCTGATGAACATCTCCCGGATAAGGGATTGCAAATTGATTGCTACTTCCTGCAACATCAGGATGCTGCCCCCAAACGACTAATGGTCCTTCGATGCTTCTTGAAGCACTTCCTGAACCCAATCTTGCCAGGAAAGAAGCCTTTTCCAACAAAGCGGACTCGGTCAGGTGGGGATCCATTATATTTTGAAGGCTCATCAAACAAAGTGCTAAGGCACTCATGCCGCTTGCACTTGATGCAATTCCACTGCTGTGCGGAAAGGAGTTCTCAGTAATAATTTCGAATTTGTAATCTGTGATAAACGGCACATAATCAAGAACTCTGTTAAAGAAACTCTCTATTTTTGGCCTAAAGTCATTCTCTTCCTTTCCTTCAAAAAAAACTTTAAAATCAAAAGATTTTGAAGGGTTTTGTTTGCGCGAATAATGCAATGTTGTAGTTGTATGGCAATTGCTTAGCGTAAAGCTAATCGAGGAATTTTTGGGAATCTGAGGATCCGTTTTCCCCCAGTATTTTACAAGAGCAATATTACTGGGGCTTTGCCAGCTGACACTTCCTTCCTCCAAATTAACATTATTCTCAGGTTCAAAAATGAAATTCTTTTCAATCAAAATTTGAAATGTTTCGGCAAAGATAATTTTTTAGCTAAACATTATCTAATCTAAGTTTGACATCATTTTTATATGACCTGCTGATTGGAATGGCCTTCTTTTTTATTTCGATGAATTCCTGTGTAAAAGAGTCAATCTTGTTGATCGCAACGATATAGGACCTATGAACTCTTAAAAAATCATTTTTGGGGAGTTTTGCTTCAATGCTTGAGATCGTCTCCCTGGTAATAATTACCTTGTCATCGGTATAAAGCTTCAGATAGTCAGACAAACTTTCTATGTAATTAAGCTCTAAAAAATCAATTTTGATCATTTTTCTTTCTGATCTGACAAAAATAAAATCTGATTTCTCCGGGTTAAGTTCAACTTGAGGGCTTAGCTGGGGTATGAGGTGCTCATTGCGATATTTGCTTATAGACTGAATAAGCCTTTCGAATGAAATAGGTTTTAATAAATAATCCACAGCCCTGAGATCAAACCCGTCTATGGCATATTCTCTATAGGCAGTAGTAAAAATGATTTTAATTTTTTTGTTGATGGATCTAGCAAATGACAGGCCGGATATTTCGGGCATATTGATGTCCAGAAATATCAGGTCAATGTTTTGAGAGTTCAGCATATTAAAGGCTTCAATCGCATTTTTACACGACCCCACAACCTTGATGGATTCAATTTTTTTCAGATGGTTCTCCAGGATCTCACGGGCCATGGGTTCATCATCAACGATAATGCAACTGATGGTATTTTTCGATTCAAACATGATTTATATTTTCGATTAACAAATCAACCCGATACCAGTTATCTTCAGTTTTTACGATCAGCTGATATTCGTCGGGGTAGATCAAATCTAATCGCTTTGTTATATTTTCAAGCCCAATACCCGGTTTTTTAATTGGACT
>JBFFLO010000298.1:0-4124 GCA_041554895.1 Lutimonas sp.
AATTCAACTTTGGTCCTTTGTGTGACCACTGAAGCCCCAAAACCAGCAAAAGCCAGGAATAGCAAGATCACGGTTCCTATCGCAATAGCATAAGGTTTCCATCAGCTCAGTGACAATTTTAAGGTCTTTTCGTACCAAATTTCCGACCTGGTCAAAATGTTGTCTTGAAAATATTTGGCCATTTTCCTCAGTACCAGCCTATAGAACCAGAGTAAAATAGCCGTAGTGATCATAATAGATCCAAAAATTTTATATGGTCCTCCAATAATCATGATAAGGATACCAAAAAGAGATAACACCCCGGTAATGGTAAAAATACTTTTTCGGGACATATCCTTGTCTTCAGTGCTCATAAATTGCGAAACCAAAACTGAATTGAAAAAGATGGCCACAAAAAGGGAGGAACCCAGTACTACCGATAATGTAATGGGGAGGTAGATCATAAAATCTCCCATAATTCCAGGCCATAGGCCAAGAGGAATAAAGGCAGCAATTGTAGTGGCCGTAGAAATGATGATGGGAAAGGCAATTTCGCTAATCCCTTTTTTTGCAGCCTCTTTCCTGCTCATGCCTTCTTCATCCATAAGCCTGTATACATTTTCAACGACAACGATACCATTGTCGACCAGCATACCAAGCCCCATGATCAAACCAAACAGCACCATGGTATTCATAGAATATCCCAAAGCATCCAAGATCATCAAAGACATGAGCATTGACATAGGGATAGCAAACCCTACAAAGAGTGCATTTCTAAACCCTAAAAAGAACATCAATACGGTAACGACTAATATGATTCCGAAAACAATATTATTTACCAGATCATCTACCTGACCAATCGTTTTGGGAGATTGGTCATTGGTTATCGTGATCTTCAGGTCACTGGGAAAAACATTGATCCTTGCATCATCGACAATGGTTTGTATTTTTTCAGCTGCAGCTACCATGTTTTTCCCTGATCTCTTCTTGACATCGAGCATCACAACCACCTCGCCAAATTCTCTCGCATAGGTCGTTCTTTCCTTTTCTTTAAATGATACCCTAGCGACGTCTTTTAAATAAATGGGACTATTATTTTCAGATTTCACAACAAAATCGTCCAGGTCTGATGGGTCATCAATTTCTCCTATAACCCGAATGGTTCGGCGTTGACCACCGGAAACAAGATTTCCGGCCGACATTGTAATATTTCCATTGTTTACGGCATTGATCACATCGTCAAAACTCACCTTTGCAGCCATCATCTTATAGATATCAACGGCAATTTCAACTTCTTTTTCCTGTGCACCTCTGATATCCACCTGCTTTATTTCCTGAAGACTTTCAATTTCATCCTCCAGATATTCTGCATATTTTTTCAATTTTTCGACCGGATAGTCGCCTGAAATATTAATATTCAGGATAGGCATTTCTTCAGAAAGGGTTAATTCAAAAACATTAGGCTCAACTTTGGCACCATTGAAGGTTGGCCAGTCTTCGCCTGCCGTCTCTGAATCTATTTCGTCCTTGACTTTTTGTTTAGCCTCATCAACCGATATGTTTTCATCAAACTCCACAATGACCATTGAATAATCTTCTTGTGAGGTCGAGGTGATCTCTACAACGTTAGAAACTGTTTTAAGCTTCTCCTCAATGGGATCTGTCAAAAGTTTCTCAACATCTTCTGCCGTATTACCTGGATAGATGGAACTCACATAAATCTTAGTTTCTTTAACTTCAGGAAAGCTTTCTCTTGGCATGCTGTTGTATGAGGCCAGGCCAGAAAACAGGATGATCAATATAACAACATAAATGGTTGTTTTGTTATTGATGGCCCATGAAGATAAACCAAACTCCTTATCGAGTACTTTTTTCTGTTTCACCATAATCAGGAGTCTAGGTTGATTATTTTCACTTTTTGCCCGTCGCTGACACTGCGGGCACCTTCCTTAATGATTTCGATACCTGTTTCCAAACCTTTGGTCACTTCTATAAAATCACCCTGGGTAAGCCCCGTTTCAATAACTACTTTTTTCGCTTTTGCTTCATCATCTCCAACCTTATCTCTAATGACATAAATATACTGTTCGCCATTGGCATTTTCGGAGATGATGCCCTGAGGAATCAGCAGGGCATTTTTGTTACTATAATCATTGATTTTTAGCTTTGCTGTAAGATTCGGTTTGATTGATTTTTCTTTATTTGGAATAGATATTTCTACTTTAAAGGTCCTGTTGTTAGGGTTTATAAAATTACCTACCTGCCTCACTTTGGAATCGATCTTTTTCCCCAAAATCGGAAATTCGACTTCTACGTCTTTATTCCGGGTAATATTGGTTATATATTTTTCTGGCACGTCAGTTTCAATGTACATGTTATCTAAGTTTACTATTCTCATCAATTGAGATTGCCCAGGCATAACAACACTGCCTTGCTCGGTTAAAACATCATCAATAGTTCCTGAGAAAGGAGCTGTTACCACGGTCTTGGCCAGTTGTTGTTCTAATTGGGCAATGGCTTGATTTTGCGATTCATAATTCGATTTGGCCTGCAAATACTGCATTTCACTTCCGATTTTCTGATCCCATAATCTTTTCTGCCTTTCATAGGTGGTTTTGGTCAATTCGGCCTGGATTTTTAACTGAGCCAGCTGTTGGCTCAAACCACCATCATCGATTTTAGCAAGCATTTCTCCTTTACGAACTTTCTGACCCTCTCTAACATAAACATTCGTAAGCACTCCTGAGTATTCGGGATAGATCATTATAAGATCTTTAGTAGTCACATTACCTTGTAAATCAAGAAAATGTTTGAAATCAGATTCTTTAAGTTTAAAAGTAGTGACCAAAGGGATTTTTTTTCTGTCGTCTAATTCCGCGATGACAATATCGAGTTTTTTGATCTCCTGTTTAATTGAATTTTGCTCGCTGACCAGGTTGGCTTTTTTAGCCCGGATCGATTCAAGGTTTTTTGATGCTATCACAGCATCTACACTTTGTTTATTTCCATTGCCGCATGAGGCAAGAAGCAATATCATTATGAATAGGGGCAGTATTTTTTTCATGTTAAAATAAGTTAAGTGCATTTTCTAATTCTACTTTGGTTTGGATGATCTCTAAAATCGATTGAATATAATCTTGCTGTGAACTAAATAATTGATTTTGAACATTGGTTAAATTGATACTTGTGCTAAGTCCTTCAAAAAATTTAATCTGTTCTTTATTGGCAATGCTTTCTGCTAAGACAAGATTCTGGCTTGAAATTTGAAATTGGTCCAAGGCAAATTGGTATTTGTTCTTAGCTGTGGAAACCTGTAATTTTAATTCTTCTGACTTCTCATTGAGGTCGATTTCGGACTGCATTAAATTTATCTTGGCTTGTTGCGTTCGGGAACTTCTTTGCAGACTACTAAAAATGGGAACTTTTAAACTTACTCCAATCAAAGAAGAATCAAACCAGTTGTCAGGACTTTCAAAGAAGATGAAATTGTTATTATTGGCAAATTGAGAATAATTCACAAAAGCATTTAGAGATGGCATTCCTTTAGTTTTTTCATATTTTACCAACAAGGCATCAGATTCAACTTTATTGTCTGCTATTTTGAAATCAATATGGTTCTCAAGGTCAAATTCAGTTGCCATCATATTCATATCGGTACTTCTTAGCGCAAGTGCCTCAAGATTTTCGGTCAGTATCACATTTTGATTAATGGGAATACCTAAAGTCAAGTTGAACATTTGCTTATATATGAATTCCTCTCTTCTAGCCCTGTTTAGTGCATTATTGATTTTTGATAAGGTAATTTGTTGCTGTTGAAAATCTTGTTCTTCTGCAAAACCATTTTCTACCAGTGCCTTTGTTTCAAGCAGGTTTTTTTCCAGGATTTCTTTGTTTTTGATAAGAATTTCAATGGTTTCCTGTGACACCAGGACAGTTCCATAGGCATTAATGACAGCTTCTCGAATACTCTGGTCGGTCTTGACTTTAGCCAAATTGGATATCTTAAGAAAGGTTTTAGCCGATTGCAAGCCCACTAAGTAAGATCCATCAAAAAGGATTTGATTCAATGTTACAGTGGCATTCATGTTTTGCTTGGCACCAAAAACGACTTCTTCAAATTCACCCGGAGGTCCACCAACAATCTC
>JBFFLO010000299.1:0-4113 GCA_041554895.1 Lutimonas sp.
AACATATAAGAAGTAGAGTAGTTGAAGTTTCCTGTTGGAGAGATCACCTCATACCCTAAGAAGGTATTAAAATTACCAAAGGTCAAGGTCACTTTGTCTGATACATTCCAGTATACATATAGTTGGTTCACAACCTGTGAACTGTTCCCAAGGTCAGGTGTGCCATCACCATCAAGATCCCACTGTAAAGAACCGAATACAGCATCTGTTCCACGAGGACCGAAAACTAAATCTGCAACTGCACCAACTTTTTTACCTTCATAAGATATGATTGCATTTGCCATTCCAATAGCAAAACCATTCCCATTAGCAAAAGAGGTATTAGGTGTTTGACTATTTTCTCCACCATTTGGAGCTCCTAAATTTGTTCTGTAGTAGGCATCTACACTACCGCTAAAAGAGAGTTTCTTTTTTGGAGCTTCTTCTGACGCAGGGATTGAGTCTTGTGCAAACGTTATAAAAACCGAGAATAACATTGCAAGAGTAAATAGATTTTTCATACTTTAATTTTTAATAATTAATAATGAGTTAGTAGTAATTAAATTTCTATTGATTAATCGGGGTAAAAGTATATTATAAACTAATTACCCCGAAAAAAAATGGGGTATGAATAAAAAAATTATACATTTAAGAAAATGACCCCCCTAAAAATTAGGGTATATGAATAAAAATTACATATTTTTTTATATTCTCAATAATAGAAAGTTTTTTTTAAAAAAATATGTCTAAATATGATATTGTTATGATATATTTACAGTATTAAAACAGTATCTAAAAAAGCATATATTTACAATAATGGGCTTGAAATGGATAAAAAAGGTAGATTTTTGAATAGTATGCAGCTCTAGTGAAAGTACTAGTCATTTTAGAGGAAATTTGATAATTTTGTTTAACCATTAAGAACTAAAACGATATTTTATTAAACAAAGGCAAAAGAACAGATATGAAAGAATATAAAATAATAAAACAAACAGGGACGGCGGTCAAATCGCAACAGAATTTTGAGGACCTGATCAATAGCTATGCAAAAATGAATTGGACCGTGATCAATATGTTTACCCACCGTGGTATTTTAAAAGCCCTCATTGAAAGAGAAAAAAAGGAAGAAGAGTCTTGATTAAACCAAGCATTAACAGGATGTGTTTATCAAGAATGTAATTAAGTTATTGATATGAAAAGTAAAAAAGCTTTTGCTTTAAGAATTGATGCCGATATTTTCAGGGAAGTAGAAAAGCTGGCTAAAGAAGAGTTTCGTTCTACCAACGGTCAAATAGAATGGATGCTAAGCAAGCATTTAAAAGAATCCGGAAGGTTTATTGGGGCCGATAGAGATATGTAAAGTGTTTAAAAGGTTCAGTACTGAATCTTTTAAACACTTTTATTGTTCCAAGTTAGCTTTTGTTGAACGGGTTTTTGCTTTCTATCCAATCCATCCCTCTTTCAAATGACTTTGGGGCATCGAACCTATAACCAATATAGATTTTAAAATACCCCCGAACACTACTGAATCGAATAACAGATTGCTCATCTCTGTTCGTGGCGCTGCCATTTAAAGACATGCCTCCATAAAAGCGTGTCGAATTATAGCCCAGTCCAATTTGTGTACTGACATTGACGGCCATATTGTTGTGCCGGGTGGTGAGCCTTGGAAGGTCTTCGCCAGCGCGGGTAACAAGTTTGTTGAATTCCGGGCCTAAACCAGCTGAAAGCCCCAGGTTGGAATACCAGCTTTTGTTGATCACAAAAGTGTAGTAATAACCAGCATTAAGAATTGCAAAAAAGCTTTTGATATCCTGAGGGGTAGTCTCATTCGTAATCTCAAAATAACCATAATAAAGGCTCGGGATAAAACTTCCCGCGCTTTTTGTCTGAATTTCATTTTGGTTCACCACAGCTTTAAAGGAATAATTTTCATTGAACCTGTACCAGGTGGTTCCCGTAAATGATAAGGTCTTTAAGTCGGGAAGAATGATATACTCATTATTGCGTTGTATATTTCCCAATGTAGGATCTTCAAAACCACTTACATAATAACCCTTCACTTGATTAAAATCAAAATTTTGGAGTATATCTTTATAAAAGATATTGAGCGCTATTTTGAATATTTTGGTTTTCCCCTTTAGATCGGTATCATCTGCTTGTAAAAATTTTGGTGAAAATCCGATTTTAAGCGAGATAAACCTGTAATTTATAGCAACACCCATCCTTAAATTCGTATTCGGCTCTATCGAATAATCATCATCGATTCCTTGATACTCAAAGGACCTTACATCATTGTCAAGATCGAGCCTCAGGTTCAAGGTGTTGTTCATCTTAGCAAAATAACTGTTGGAACTGTAATCTTCTACGAGTTGCGCCATGGTGATCACAGGCAACAGGAATAGAAAAAGAAATAAAAAACGTATCATAACAGTTGGTCCAAATCTGTCAATAAATATAAAGGAATTATGCACAATGAATGCGATATTTACTGTAATTATCCTTGTTCTTTGCGTTAAAAGTCGCCAAGCAATACCTGATAAACAGGCTTGGGAAATCAAGTGCAGTTATCCTGGACCAAAGCCAAGGCTTAAGCCATTTTGAACCCATCATGGCAACCATTTTCAGTTTAACTGAGGCAGCATTCAATTGGAATTGACCATCTCGGCTATTTGCCATTAATTCAATGTAAAACCCATTTAGTTCAGCGGAGTTTTATATATTTATTGCGTTCAAAAAAGACCATATGATCCGTTTTTACTCCACAATCCTTCTCACATTACTTTTCTTAAACAATTTTTATTCTCAAACAAAATCACCGGCTGCTTTTTTGGGTTACGAGCTTGGAGAGCGGTTTTCTCAACATCATCAGGTACTAAATTATTTTAAGCACGTAGCTGAGAACAACAGCAATGTTCAGCTGCTCACCTATGGCAACACCTATGAGAAAAGGCCCCTGACCCTTGCTTTTATAAGTTCAGAGGAGAATATGAGTAAACTTGACGATCTGAGGCTTGACCAGTTACGATCGGCCGGAATGATTGAGGGCAACCCCTCTCAGGAAGAAGTTGCGGTTGTTTGGCTAAGCTACAATGTACACGGCAATGAAGCCGTCAGTACAGAGGTTTCGATGCAAACCCTCTTTGAACTTGTCAACCCCAAAAACAAAAGCTCCAAGGAATGGTTAAAAAATACAGTGGTGATCATAGATCCTTGTATAAATCCTGATGGAAGAGAACGTTATGTAAATTGGTTTGGGCAAAAAAGCAACCAACCTTATAATAAAAACCCAGATGTCATTGAACATCATGAACCATGGCCAAGAGGCAGGTCAAATCATTATCTCTTTGATCTGAACAGGGACTGGGCCTGGGCCACGCAAATTGAGACCAAACAGCGTTTAGCTGTCTATAATAAATGGATGCCGCATATACATGTCGATTTTCACGAAATGGGCGTGAATTCTCCATATTATTTTGCGCCTGCCGCGAAGCCGTACCATGAAGTGATTACGGGTTTTCAAAGAGATTTCCAATATATTGTAGGCAAGAATCATGCTAAATATTTTGATGAAAAGGGATGGCTGTACTTTACAAAGGAGCAATATGATTTGTTTTATCCAAGTTACGGAGATACATATCCAACCTACAATGGAGCCATAGGGATGACCTATGAACAAGGAGGCAGCGGATCGGCCGGTTTGGGGGTGATGACGAAAGAAGGCAGTGAGCTGACGCTTAAAGACAGGATCAGTCATCATTTGACGACTAGTTTGTCTACCATTGAAGTTGCTTCTGCCAACGCATCTTTATTGAACAAGGAGTTTCAAGCATATTTTCAGCATGCTTTAGAAAACCCCATGGGAAGTACCAAATCCTATCTTGTTAAAAACAATGGCGATGACAAGGTTGAAAGCCTTATTAAATTATTGGACCTGCATCATATCGAGTATGGAAGCCCGCAGTCAGGATCAAATATAAAAGGGTTTAGTTATCAGACGAATAAGGAAGTAAAAGTAGCTATTGATAAAAATGATTTGCTGATCAGTGCCTTCCAGCCAAAGTCTAACCTTATTAAGGCACTTTTTGAGCCCCAGTCTACTTTAAATGATTCACTCACCTATGACATAACGGC
>JBFFLO010000300.1:0-4113 GCA_041554895.1 Lutimonas sp.
CATTTCACCCTCTATAGGAGAAGCGTTATAGATTATATAACATCCCTGATCGTCTTTACGTATTTCAAGGTCTGAAGCGATTTCCTTTTCTCCTTTTATTACTTTAGCAGCTTTCCAGCTTCGTGGAACGTATGTTTTAAAAGTAAGAGGCACATCGTATCGTGTAGTGTCAAGATCAGATGACAGCGTCAACACGATTGCCTTGTCCTCCACCTTACTGGATATGGCAATTTGTTTTCTTTCCCTGATGTATTTCGTCACATCAGCAAAAGTAGCCACCCAGAGATCATCCTCTTTTTCCTTTAAATAACTGAAGTACGTTTCCAATTCCTTAGCCGTTTTTGGTTCCCAACCAAAGTTATCCACCCCGTGAAAAACAAGAACCAGCCATATATGGTCGTTAGTCAGGCATTTATCTATCCAAGATTTCATCACATCCATACTTGTATTTGTTAAAGGCCCTCTTTGCCATTGTACGTATTCATTTTCAGATGCTTCCGGATCCTGATCACTTGACCTGTTCAGCTCATCAAGCCAGTCCTCCGGCATCCGGTTGCGAAGTGCGGGATACACAGAACGTGCATATTCCATTACCCTTTCATTTTCTGTTCCATAAGGGCACTCGGCTGAAAATGTGTACTTCTCACCCAGGTTCTTGTAAATATCTGCTTTACTTTGCTCAAGTTCATAGAGCAGGTTGGCCTCATCCAATACGGCCATTCGCGGATGTGTAATACTATGACTTGCAATTTCATGCCCTTCACCAGCATATTTTCTTAGATCTTCCCATGAAGTAGTGTCTTGGGGGTTATCATGATATACAACTTCATCGGTATTTTTTAAGCTACCGTTTCGCAATTTTTCAAAGGCCTCATCCAGGGTTTGATACGCTTCCGGGATCTTTCCGGATTCAAAAAGCGAACCAGTAACCGAATGAGCTAACAGGGCTTCACTTGAACCAGTATGGCCGATCAGGGAAGCTCTTTCAAAAAAATTGTCAGCATTTGTTTTGATCAATGCGGTCTCTTCTATAATTTGATCTTTAGGTCTTCCCAAAAATTTACCTTTTTCAGACCCGTTTATCTTTCCTGTCAGGATAAAAAAGGTGGCCGGAAGGTTTAATTTGTTCATGATTGGCCTGGCCACGGTAAATTGTGTGATGATACCGTCATCATAAGTGATTGAAACAGCCGATTTCTTGCCACCCTGCCATTTTGATACTGAAGTTTGCCCAACATGCAGATCAACCTTATTGGTACAACCCAACAATAACATTGAGACAAACAGGCAGGCTATTTTTATTTTCATAAATTCTGGCTTTTGCATTTTTTTAGTTGGTTAAAATCCACTTCCTTGTGAATCTGGTTTAAATATAATTATTTAATCTGGTTACAAATAAGTATTTCTGGCACATTCTGCATTGGTAAACCAATGCGCACATAAACAATCAAAATACTTATGGAAAACAAAATAAAAAACATTAATTTTATTTCTTGCATAAAACCAACTTCTCATTAAAATAAATGCCTTATGTTAAAAAAGATTTTACTCGGATTACTTGCCCTGTTTCTAATCATTCAACTGTTCAGACCTGAAAAAAACGATTCAAATGACCTGACAAATGTTGTAACAAAAAAATATGATGTGCCTGAAGAAGTAGCGGTGATCCTAAAAAATGCCTGTAACGATTGTCATACCAACAATACAGTTTATCCCTGGTACGGCAAAATACAACCAGTTGCCTGGTGGCTTGATGAACATATTGAAGATGGAAAAAGTCATTTGAACTTTTCGGATTTCATCAATTTACCCATAGCAGTCCAAAATCACAAATTTGAGGAAATCGTTGAAGTCATTGATGAAAATGAAATGCCTCTGGAATCTTATACCTATCTGGGACTCCACCAGGAAGCGAATTTGACTTCAACAGAAAAAAATATTTTAAAGACATGGGCTGTAAAGCAAATGGATTATTTAAAATCAAGCTATCCTGCCGATAGCCTGATTATGAAACGCAGGCAACCAAAAAAAGAATAAGATTCTTGCAAGTGCCTTTCCTTCATATACAAGCATAAAAAAAGCCCATCATCAGATGGGCTTTTGAAGCGTAAAAAAATTCTTTATTATGAGATAACTCTTACGTTAACTGCATTTAATCCTTTTTTTCCTTGTTCTAGTTCAAACTCTACTTCGTCATTCTCACGAATTTCGTCTACAAGTCCTGAAACGTGTACAAAATGTTCTTTACCTGTTCCTTCCTCGCTTATGAAACCGAATCCTTTAGCGTCATTGAAGAATTTTACTTTACCTGTATTCATTTTAAAATAATTTATTAATTTAGGGCAAAGATACGCTTATTTATGCAATAAATTTCATTTTCTTAAAAAATTCCCATTTATTTCTTTTCCCGAACAAAGGATATCAGAAAAATAAGAAGTTTAAGTGAACTTTTATACCAGGCTTTGTTTTAAGAAATTAAAACTATCTTGAACTTGAATTTGTAAGGAACAAATTCTTTAACAATAATTTTAAGACACAGTCATGAAAAATCAAAATTACAGCAATCATTCACATTTTGTTCCGGGGTATCATTTTTTTACACTATTGGGCTCGTTGATATTGGTCATTGGATCAATTGTTAATTTGGTCAAGACCTCTCCTGAGGGGCTGTATTCCGCATCATTAATAGCATTTGGTTCTGTTATATTGCTTTTTACTACTTTTTATACAAGAATGTTTGCACTTAAAGCCCAGGATAGGGTCATACGTGCCGAAGAGAATTTCAGGTATTTTCTGCTCACAAAACAAACCTTACCCGAAGAGTTAACCATACGTCAGATCATAGGCTTGAGATTCGCCTCAGATGAAGAATTCCTTTCACTGGTAGAAAGGGCCATCAAAGAAAAGTTAACCGAAAAAGATATCAAAAAATCAATTAAATCCTGGCGAGGTGATTTTTACAGGGTATAATAAGGTTTTTATTTCATCATAAATGCCCTTTTTTCATTTGTTCAATTGCATAATTCGCTGCCCGAGCCGTAAATGCCATATAAGTGAGAGAAGGGTTCTGACAACCGGAAGAAGTCATAAACGAACCATCTGTTACAAACAAATTAGGAACATCATGACAGGCATTCCATTTATTCAGTACTGATGTTTTTGGGTCTTTACCCATACGGGCGGTTCCCATTTCATGTATTCCATCACCAAAGATCCAATCTTCCGGTTCCGTGTGCCGGATATCAACAGCACCTGCTTTTCTGAGCATTTCAGCGCCATGATCCTTCATGGCCTTCATGATCTTCTTCTCGTTTTCTTTCAGCTCACAACTGATATGAAGCAGGGGCATTCCCCATTCGTCCTTTAATTCCGGGTGCAACTCCACTTTATTGTCATCATAGGGAAGACATTCACCATAGCCACTTAAGTCAACCAACCAGGGACCGGGTTTTCTAAGGCTATCCTTAAATTCAGCACCAATACCCTCCATATAATTTCCCCTTTGCCAACCCGTTCGACTGGCACCACCCTGAAAACCAAAACCTCTTACATAATCTTCCTCCTTGTCTTGAAGATTCTGAAACCTTGGAATATAAATACCATTGGGCCTGTGTCCGTTGTAATACCCGTCTTCAAAGCCTTCTATCCTGGCACTTGTCACAATATTATAATGATCCATCAAATGGCGGCCCAACGTGCCACTGGAATTTGCTATCCCATTTGGAAAACTGTCTGAAACACTGTTCAGCATGATCTGTGTACTGGGCAAAGTAGAAGCACAGAGAAAAATGACCCTGGCAAAATACTCGGTAGTTTCCTTGGTTTCTGCATGAATGACCCGGACTCCCGTTGCCTTACCTTGTTTTTCATCGTATATGATCGAGTGAACAATAGCATGTGGCTTAAAAGTCATGTTACCTGTTTTTTGAGCTGCAGGAAGGGTAACGCTAACACTGCTAACATAACCGCTAACCGGACATCCCGTTTCACACATATTCCGGTACTGGCAGGGCCCGCGTTCATTATGTCGTTCTGTTAAATGCGCGGTTCTTCCAATGGTCATGGTCCTGCCATCAAAATTTTCTGCGAGAGATCCTTTCAAATACTCCTCCA
>JBFFLO010000301.1:0-4100 GCA_041554895.1 Lutimonas sp.
AACCGATTCACTACTTTTTCAGCTATGACCAATTTTTGCTTATCATTCACAGCTTCAACAGATGAGATCAACCCTGCATTATATCCCTGATCTTCAGCAATTTTTTTTAGCGCTTTCACATCTTTTGGGAAGCAAGAGCCCCCATAACCACTGCCCGGATAAATAAAACTATAGCCGATTCGTGTATCAGATCCTATCCCTATCCTAACCTGGTTGACATCTGCGTCAACCAACTCGCAAATATTAGCGATCTCATTCATAAAAGAGATCTTAGTAGCCAACATGGCATTGGCAACATATTTGGTCATTTCAGCCGATCTGATATCCATTTCTATCATCCTGTCATGATTATGCGTAAAAGGTGCGTATAAATCCCTCATGGTTTCGAAGGCCATATCATTATCCGCTCCAATCACTATTCTGTCAGGTTTCATAAAATCTTGAATGGCAGCTCCTTCTTTAAGAAATTCAGGGTTCGAAACAACGTGAAATTCAATTTCTTCCCGGCGTTTATTCAATTCTTGTTCAATAACAGTCGCAACCTTATCAGCTGTTCCAACCGGCACTGTTGATTTGTCAACAACTACAAGCGGTTTCTTCATGATCTGGCCAATCTCTGTCGCAACACTCAAGACATACTGCAGGTCTGCCGAGCCATCTTCTCCCATAGGCGTGCCTACCGCGATAAAAACTACCTTGGAGTTTTCTAATCCATCCTCAAGGTTTGTACTAAAATGTAAGGTTCCATTTTCCATATTTTTTAAAACCATGGCTTCAAGACCTGGTTCATAAATAGGAATAATTCCTTGTTTAAGCTTGTCTATCTTGCCCTGATCTATATCGATACATGTGACGCGATTCCCCATTTCGGCAAAACAGGTACCCGTTACCAAACCCACATATCCAGACCCTACTACTGTAATATTCATACTTTTTCTGTTTCCTTTTTTTCAATTTTTCTTAAAAAACTCAAAGGAATATTGACGGTAAAACAACTTCCCAACGAATCAATTTTAACCACAACCCTGTGGTTCTGACCCTCTCTTAAACAGGTGGCTATCAACCCCATAAAGGGCCCGTTGATCACCTCGACATCATCGCCGCTTAAAACATTGATACAATTTTCAACCTGATGATTTTCGCCGGTACCACTTAATATTCTTAAATTTTCAATTTCGACAGTTCTTATCTTAGCCGGTTTTCCCAAATGTTTTAAAACATTCACAGTTCCTTGAATTGGCAGGGTCCGATACAGATCCTTTTCTTCCATATGAACAAAAATATAAGAGGAAATCAAAGGGACTTCAACGGTCTTTTTCCGATCGCTCCACTGCCTCACTGTTTTTACCAAAGGTAAAAATGCTTCAATATCCTGATCGAGCATCCTTTGATAAACTTTTTTTTCAGACCTTGGCTTTGTAAAAATTGCGTACCAATTTGGTTTTTCTTCATTTTTAATCAAATTCATGTTTCAAAGTGTTGGTTGAACAAAGTTCCTTTTTGGCGCTTTGAAATTAAAAAAACAAATATAATATTTAATATATTTACACTGCAATATTTGCCTGTAAATAACAATCCTCTTAATTAGTCCTAATTCCTGTCCTTTTGAACAGAGTCATCATTTCTGTAACCAACGATTTAACAACAGATCAACGTGTGCTTAGAACCTGTGATTGTTTTAACGGGATGGGCTTTGAAATATTGTTAATCGGGCGAAGAATGAAAAATAGCCTGGAAGTCAATATTCCTTATAAAACATTCAGGTTTCATCTTATTTTTAATAAAGGTTTTCTTTTTTATGCCGAATATAACCTTAGGTTATTTATCAAATTGCTCTTTATGAAAAAAGAACTGCTTTATGCAAATGATCTGGATACCCTTTTGCCAAATTTTCTAGTGAGTAAGATAAGTTCGTGTAAATTGATCTATGACAGTCATGAATATTTTACCGAAGTACCTGAATTGATATCAAAACCCAGAACCAGATCATTTTGGAAGAACCTGGAAAATTCTATTTTTCCCAAACTCAAAAATGTAATTACAGTAAACCGAAAACTTGCTGAAATTTATAGCCTACAATATAAGGTGCCGGTTACAGTGATCCGAAATGTCCCTAAGTCAACCCTAAAAAAGGGATTTAAACCAATTAGGGGTTTAAAGAAAGATCAAAAAGTAATACTGTATCAGGGCGCTTTGAATATGGGTCGGGGATTAGAGCTTATGATTGATGCCATGGCCTTTTTAAAAGACTATCAGTTGGTATTTGCAGGCGAAGGAGACATTGTGGACCAACTTAAACTAAGGGTCGCCACAAATCATCTTCAACACCGAGTTGTTTTTCTTGGGAAATTACGACCATCTGAGCTTATGAACCTGACCAGGCAGGCAGATCTCGGACTAAGCCTTGAAGAGGATATGGGGTTGAATTACCGGTATTGTTTACCCAACAAGGTTTTTGATTATATCCATGCCGGGATTCCTGTTTTGGTTTCTAAACTCCCTTTAATGGAAGAGCTTTTAAAACAATACCATATTGGAGAATACCTGGGAAAAAGAAATCCCAAATACCTGTCTGCAGCGATAGAAAAGCTTATTGCAAACAAAAGTGACTATCTTAAAGAACTGGAAAGAGCTGCCGATGATTTGAATTGGGAAAAAGAAAAAAAAACATTAATGGAATTTGTAAATAAAATTGAATAAAAAAATTCATATTGTTTGTTTTGATGTACCCTTCCCTGCAACCTACGGAGGGGCCATAGATGTGTTCTGTAAAATCAAGTCTCTCTCCAAAAAAGGAGTAGAGATATATCTTCACGTTTTTCAATATGGCAGACCAGCTCAAACCAAGCTAAAAGAATATTGTACAGAAGTTCACTATTACAAAAGAAAAACATCTCTATTAAAAGCCCTGGGAACATTGCCCTATGTGGTAAGTTCCAGAAATGATGGTGAATTGATCAAGAACCTCAAACGTATCAATGCTCCCATACTAATTGAAGGACTGCACAGCACCCTTATTTTAAGAAAAAAACTGTTTAAAGACAGAAAAATACTCGTGAGGACCCATAATATTGAACATCAATATTATAAACAACTTTCGATTAACGAAAACAATTTATTTAAAAAACTTTATTACCTAACGGCATCAGTTAAGCTAAAGTACTATGAAAATGTATTAAAGCAATGTGATCAAATTCTGGCTGTTTCTCAGGAAGAAGCCCGCTATTTTAGGAAAAAATATGGTGATAAAGTCAGCTTCTTACCTGCCTTTCATCCAAATCATAAGTTAAAGGAACTATCTAAAAAAGGTTATTTTGCGCTCTATCACGGAAATTTAAATGTCTCAGATAATATGAAAGCAGCATCCTTCCTTGTTGATGTATTTAAGTCGATGCCCTTTCCCCTTGTGATTGCTGGTCAAAGCAATGATAAAAAACTGCTCTCAAAAATTGATCAATATAAAAATATAAGCTTTATGACTATAGAGGATAACCATCAACTGCGGGAGTTGTTCCATAGAGCCCATGTAAATGTTTTGTATTCATTCAATAACTCCGGTGTGAAGTTAAAGTTAATCAATTCACTTTTTCAAAGCAGGTATGTGATCGCAAACAACAATATGATACAAGGGTCCGGTTTGGATTCAATATGCATAATCGCCAATGACAAAAAAGAGATCATGTATCAGGTACTAAAAACCATGGATAAAGATTTTACCAAAGAAGAAATAGCCCAAAGAAAAGAAATGCTGCTAGGTTATTGCAATGAGAGTAATGCGGAAACCCTTCTAAACCTATTTTAGGGTCATACCACTTCAAAGATTTTACCGCCTTCGCATTTAATGGTCTTATGTGGGAACTTTAATATCAAAGCATAATCATGGGTTGCCATCAATATGGTTATCCCTGCCTTATTGATCTCTTCCAACACATTCATGATTTCTACAGATGTTTTAGGATCCAGATTTCCTGTAGGCTCATCTGCCAGGATCATTTCAGGCGTATTTAAAAGGGCCCTGGCGATGGCGACGCGTTGCTGCTCTCCGCCAGAAAGTTGATAGGGCATTTTGAAGCCCTTGGTTTTCATATCAACTTTTTCAA
>JBFFLO010000302.1:0-4077 GCA_041554895.1 Lutimonas sp.
GATGGGAGGCAAATACCTTTCCCTTGGAAAAAGGCAAACCACATATGGAATTTAAGATTAGTTTTTCCAAACTTCAATTAGAATCTCCTGCTCCTGGAACAAAAATAAGGCTTGCCTTTAAGCTAAGTGATGCCAAAGAATTTCACAGTTACTGGCCACCTGAAGCTACAATCGAGAACCCCGCTTCCTGGGGTGTTGCCATTTTTTAAATAAAAAAATCTTTTTTGTTTTTTTATTTAAAAAGCACCTCGTTTTTATTTCAAACCTGATCCTTTAGGCCCTCTTAATATTTATTGAGAAATAGTTGTCTGTACAAGGCGCAGCAATCAAATCCTGTTTTAAAACTGATGTTTTAATCCAAACAATCCCATACATTTTCAGCTGTATTATTCTTTCTCTGTTGATTGAGAACATTGAATTGTAACCTAAGTCACAATTCTATGATTAAAGTCATAAAATCTATGATTTTAACTTTTTAGATTTGAATCGTTTTAAGTTGCTAGGTTCTTTTGAAATTATGTTTTAAGATGAATCATTGATGAAACGAGAAAATGACGGGAATCCGATGTTTTGATCCTAAATAAATTCACTTGTACGTGCATCACAAAGCAACGATAATCTAAATTCTTACATATACTTTAAGCTTATGGATGATAAAAATTCCAAAATAGACTCTAGAAGACTTTTTTTAAAAAAACTATCTGCCGGCGGGGTCATGGCGGCCTCTGGTCTGGGTATGCTATCACTTGATTCCTGCAAGGAAACTTCTAAAGAAAAAACAACGGTAATGACCCCTGAAGGGAAGCTGGTACAGATCCCAAATTCAGAAATTCATGAATTAGAGCACGGTCATCCTGCGGCTAATCCTACCGAGGCACGCATAGGAATTCCGGGAAAAAAATATGTCATGGTAGTCGATCTGGCCAAATGTAAAAATGCAAGGAAATGCGTAGCCGCATGCGACAAGCATCATAAATTAACCCCAGAAAGGCCTTATATCAAGGTTCTCAAAATGCAGGACAACGAAAAATCATCACCTTACTGGATGCCAAAAACATGTTTTCATTGTGATAATCCTCCATGTGTAAAAGTTTGCCCGGTTGGTGCAACCTATAAACGAACCGATGGTATCGTCCTGATTGATAATGAACGTTGTATCGGATGCCGTTTTTGTATGGCAGCCTGTCCTTATTCAGCACGGGTTTTTAACTGGGGTGAGCCACCAGTTGCAGATCAAAATGAAGACTATTCACCTGAAACGAGCATGCCGAGCAAAATAGGAACTGTAGCAAAATGTGATTTCTGTCCTGAAATGTGTCGCAACGACAAACTTCCCCATTGCGTCACAGCATGCCCTAACGGGGTGGTTTATTTTGGAAATGAGTTAGATGATGCAGTCACCAATGGAGAAGAAACAGTCAGGTTGTCAACACTGCTCAAGAAAAAAGCCGGATATCGCTATCTAGAGGATCTGGGCACAAATCCACGTGTTTATTATTTACCTCCTGTTAACAGGTTATTCCCATTCGAAAAAACCATTCAAGAAAATAGTTAATCATGAAAAAAATAGACATAACAAAGCAAAAATATGCATCTCCCAGGGAAAAGGACTTGTTGAAACATGTTGTTGAAACCTCCTGGCGATACAAACTTTGGATGGGTTTTCTTCTCATCATAATTCTTATCGGTATGTACGCCTATTACCGTCAGGTGCGTTACGGGCTTATCGTCACTGCCATGAGGGATTTTACCTCCTGGGGAATTTATATTTCTAATTTTGTGTTTTTCGTTGCCGTAAGCCTTGTAGGATCTTTGTTTAGCTGCATTCTTAAACTAAATAAGAACTACTGGTCAAAACCCCTGGTCAGGGTTTCAGAGGTAATTGCCGTTTCTGCCATCATGTGTGCGGCGGTGATCATCATCATAGATATGGGTCGCCCGGACAGGTTTTTTTATGTAATAAAATACATGAGAATTCAATCTCCTATCATCTGGGATGTTATTATCATTTCAACCTATCTCATTCTAAGCATCCTCTTATTGTATATTTCGATTCTTCCCGATATAGCCATCTGCCGTGATCGTTTGACAGAAGTGGCAAACTGGAAAAAGAAATTGTACAAATTTTTATCGATCAACTGGATTAACCATCCTAAGCAAAAAGCAAAACTTGAAAGAATGAGCAAAATGCTGGCCATTGTGGTGCTGCCTATCGCATTTGCCATTCACACGGTTACTTCATGGTTATTTGCCACAACATGGCGACCTGGATGGGACAGCACCAATTTGGGCCCTTATTTTGTTTCAGGCGCGTTTATGGCAGGTGCCGCGGTAATTATCGTCGCTATGTATATTATCAGAAAACAATTGAAATTACAAGCTTATATAACAAACTCCCATTTTGATAAAATGGGCAAGTTACTGGTATTGTTATCACTTGTTTATTTATACTTCAATATCAACGAATATTTAGGCCCTGCCTTTAAAATGGTCGGGGT
Organism: Lutimonas sp.; assembly: GCA_041554895.1. Lineage (GTDB taxonomy): Bacteria > Bacteroidota > Bacteroidia > Flavobacteriales > Flavobacteriaceae > Lutimonas. The sequence continues at coordinate 2,499 of JBFFLO010000302.1, forward strand.
TGAAGGAGAACATATAACCGAATTGTTTGTGGGTCACTACGCGCCTATGTATTGGCTTGTTCAGATCGGAGGACTGGTTCTTCCTATTTTATTGTTGATGTTCAAATGGTTCCGCAGGCCGGTACCTATTTTAATCATTTCAATCTGTGTTATTTTAGGAGCCTGGTTCAAAAGGTTTCTTATTGTAATCCCTTCTTTACAGCATCCCTACCTTCCAATTCAGGATGTTGATGAATCTTATCTCACTTATCACCCTACCTGGGAAGAATGGGCCATTACTTTTGCCTCTTTTGCCTCTTTGCTCTTCTTTATCACAGTACTCATGAAAATATTTCCGGTACTGCCCGTTGAAGAAGAAGAACTTGTTGCCGAAACCGTTGTTGAATCCAATATTTTACAAAATGAAAACCAATAAAAAAACATACCATCTTAAGACAGCAATACTCTTGCTCATAAGCATGTTCTTGTTCAATTTTTCTTCTGTTTACGGACAGGAAACCATGAAAAACGCCAAGGTTTCCCTTTCATTTTCAGAAGAGGATGGAGCCAAAAAGGTCACTGCGCTTGCTGTTGAAGAAGATGGCTCGCCGATTGAAGATCTTGAACTGAGTTTTTATGTACAAAGAACTTTCAGCCTGCTACCAATCGGAGGTTTCTTTAATACAACAGATGAAAATGGAGAAGTTGCAGTTGATTTTCCGGATGACTTGCCCGGAGACTCGGTAGGCAAGGTGAAAGTCGTTGTGAAAATATTAGAATCAGACCTGTATAATGACCTTACGGTGGATGAGAGCAAAAATTGGGGTGTAATAACCACTGTAAATGATTCAGAGGAAGAAAGGACCTTATGGGCCGCATCGGCTAATGCTCCATGGGCTTTGGTATTTGCCACAAGTGCGATGATCATAGGTATATGGATCGTGTTCTGGTTCATTATCAGTGAACTGTATAAAGTTAGTAAAATCAAATAATCTTAATTATATATATAAATAAAACTCAATCATTATGAAAAATCAATTTTTAATTGTTAGTACAATTGTCATAGCAAGTTTTGCTTTAGTCTCAATGACTGTAAAGGATTTCGAAATTCAGGATCCGTGGGAAGCTCCTGCTAAATATGAAAAAATGCAAAACCCATACGTTGGAGATGCTGACGCAGATCAGGTCGGAAGAATGCTTTATACAGAACATTGCGCCTCATGTCATGGAACTAAAGGAGAAGGAGATGGTAAAAAAGCCGATACAGTAGATACTGAAGTACCTGATTTCACTGATGGTACCTTCTCGGAACAATCTGATGGTAGCATGTATTATAAAACCTTTATAGGACGCGATGACATGCCAGCTTTTCAGGAAAAGATTTCAGATGAAAAACAACAATGGCTTATCGTAAATTACATAAGAACTTTAGGAAATTAATTACTTCTTTTCATGAATTTTTTTCATCTCAAAAAATGTTAAAAAAATGAATAAACTAAAACAACGCTGGGGGATTGAATCTAACTTTCAGATACTGGTTATTTTTACAGTATTTGCCATAAATGGCTCTTTTGCTGTCTATATTGCAGATCCAATTACC
>JBFFLO010000303.1:0-4071 GCA_041554895.1 Lutimonas sp.
AACCAACGGTAACCGTAAGTACCCATAAAGAAGGTAATAAATTAGAAATCAAGGTGGCCGATAATGGTAATGGAATACCTGAAAAAGTGCTTGATAAAATATTCCAGCCCTTTTTTACAACCAAACCAACCGGTCAGGGAACGGGTTTAGGGCTGAGTTTGAGTTATGACATTGTCAAGGCGCATGGAGGAGAATTAAAGGTTGAAACTAGAGAGGGAGAAGGAACTGCATTTATAATAAATCTACCAAACCAAGGATAATACTATAATTCATGACAAAAAAAATTTACCATAAGCCTTTAGTGATTGTATACTTTGTTCTTTTGTTCACAGTGTTTTTTTCTTGCAATCGAAAACAAGGATCTGCACCTTTTCCAAAAGATAGAACAGAGTTTATCAAGCCAGATGTAGCTCCTTTGCAATTTAGTGAGCCAAAAAAAATAGAATGGAAGGTCAACGATACTACAAATTTTCAGTCCGCAACTTCAAAAAGAGTTGATATAGAAAATCTGCCATCAAAACCCTTTTACCCTGATGGTTTTTTTCCTCTGCAGGCACCAATAGATGAAATGAGCCTTGAATTCAATAAAGATCAAGATACTTTGATCGATTTTGAGAAGCTCTCTTCAATACCAATCAATTTTACAACTTCGATTCTTGAAGTTCCTTTAAAGGTGAGAGCCCGTCTGCCAAAAATAAAAAATAATGCGACTGTTGGGATTTTCGAATTTGGAGAAGATCAGGGACTTCCTGGGTACTTTGTAAGCGCCATGATGGAGGATAGCCAAGGCATGATGTGGATCGCTACCGATAAGGGGCTGTGTAGGTTTGATGGCGAGTATCTTGAAATATATGATTTTATTGATCCAATATTTACAGGCGCGCAAGCAAGTGTAAACAATATTATAGAGGACAAAAAAGGCAGAATCTGGGTTTACACTGCAGAAAAAGGAATCTATGTACTCGACTTAAAAGCCCGATTGGTCAGTAATGCTGAATTTCTTACGCAAGGATTCAATTTTAATCAAGATTGCTCAATGATCTTGGATAGCAAAGGCTTTATATGGTTGGGGACAATTCAGAATGGTATTTACATTATTGATCCAAACAACAATACATTCAGACATGCTTCCCGTGTAAGGCCTGGTGATAATGGAAATGCTATGCACCTTACTGAAGATAAGGATGGTAATATTTGGATTGGCTCGTTATCTGGTCTGTCTGTATTGGATATCAATACAGGGGAAATTCAAACCGTAGAGAATCAACCGGATCATTCCCTAGAATCTGTGACAGGACTTTTCAGCGATAGTGAAAACAGAGTTTGGGTTGGGACACAGGAAGGAGGGGTTTCTATTATTGATGCAAGTCAGAAAAAAATTCAGCATCTGGGAACCAAACATGGTATCACAACTGGTATCAGATATTTTACTGAAGGGAAAGACAAAAAAATGTGGATGTCTTCTAATGAAGGGGTCTATATTTTTGACCCTTCCAAGGAAAATCTAAAATTTCTGAATGAGTCAAAAGGATTAAGTAATGACCCGGTAAATAATACCTATATGGATCGTTACGGACAGATCTGGATAGCTACTGCCTCAGCAATTAACCTTATGGATACCGAAGGACTGTTGCCCAACTTTCTAACGGAAAAGGATGGAGTAAGTGGACCCGATGCATGGTCTTTTTTAGAAGATGCCCAAGGACAATTATGGATTGGTACGAGACAGGGTTTTGATATTTATGATCCGTATAAGAATCGCATCAAGACAGTTGAACGTGGACTTCAATTAAATAAAGCTAATAATATTTCCTATGATTTTAGGCATCTTCCTTCTGGTGACTATCTGATCATTGCCCCGGGATTGGGTTTGGCCGTATTAAATGCTGAGCAAAATGAGATCACTACTATTACTGCTGCTCAGGGACTCATTAATTCATATCCCTCATCCAATATAGTGGATCGTAAAGGCAGAATATGGACCGGTTCTTTTCGAGAAGGGCGTGTGGAATTGATCGACCTAAAAAACAACACCTTTAAGGTGCTTTCGAATAAGGATGGATTGATCGGAAATATCGTTTGGGGATTTGCGGAGGATGAACTAGGGCAGATCTGGGTAGGTACTGATTTAGCAATAAATATCATTAATGAGGCGGAAAATACCATCTCCTATCTGATGGAGAACGGAAAGGTCAGGGAGCTAAATGCCGGAGCTTTTTTGAAAGATGATGCGCAAAGATTGTGGATTGGAAGCCGATCAGGTTTGTTGATTGCTGATCAGAAAAATGAAGTCTTGACTCAGGTCTTACCAGAAAACGGACTCGTCGATCAGGCAGTTTATACCATTTATGAGCACGAAGGAAAAATCTATGTTGGAACGGGAAACGGGCTGACAGTTTTTATGCCAAAAAAGAATACAGCCAGCACAGATCTAATTGATTTTGATCTTAAATCGTATGGAAAGGATCAGGGATTTATCTATACAGATTTCAATGCGGATGCGGCTTTTGCCTTTAAAGATAAACTGTGGTGGGGAAATGAGTCACAGGTACTTACCATTACCAATATCCCAAAACAAGATACTTCACGCAGCGTAACCCATATTTCAGGAATAACAATATCTGACAGGGTTCAAAATTTTTATGATAACAAAGCACTTATAAGAAACTATCCCCAACTGGATACCTTGTATAGTGCTCAGAAGGATACTTTTTATCTGGCAAAACAAATTCCAGAGGAAACAGGCTGGTTAGCTGAGAATAATATACAATGGGACAGTTTAAAGGGCAATTTTAACCTACCTGAGAATCTAAAGATTCCTTTTGAACAGAACTATGTGAGTTTTCAATTTACGGCAACCCAACTAACCAATAGAGATAAAACACGTTACAGTTATATGCTTGAGGGCTTTGATAAAAATTGGAGCGACATCAGTGATAAACCTTTTAGTGAAAATTATCGAAATCTTCCTGCTGGCAACTATACATTTAAGGTCCGCAGTCGAACATTTGATGGTATTTGGAGTACCCCTGCTGAATTCAGTTTTACAATTTTACCCCACTGGACCAATACTTGGTGGGCTTGGGTATTATATCTCCTGGCATTTTTGACCATTGTTGGTATTATTGTTCAGTACCGCTCGCGAATGCTTAAAAGAGAAAACCTTATTTTAGAGGAAAAAGTGAAGCACCGAACCCAGCAATTGAACAAATCGATCGAAGATCTTAAAGGCACTCAATCTCAACTCATCCAATCAGAAAAAATGGCTAGTCTTGGAGAATTAACGGCGGGCATAGCCCATGAGATCCAAAACCCTTTGAATTTTGTCAATAATTTTTCTGAAGTGAATTCAGAGCTTATTGAAGAAATGAAGGAAGAATTGGAAAAGGGAAATTTTGATGAGGCAAAAGCGATAGCCAAGGATATTGATGAAAATGAACAAAAGATCATGCTCCATGGCAAGCGGGCAGACGCCATTGTAAAAGGAATGCTCCAACACAGCAGAAGTAGTGATGGTAAAAAAGAGCTTACAAATATCAATGCACTAGCCGATGAATTCTTGAGATTGGCTTACCATGGCTTACGGGCAAAAGACAAAACTTTTAACGCCACTTTAAAAACAGATTTTGACGATAGTATTGGCAAGGTCAATATTGCCGCTCAGGATGTGGGCAGGGTGATCCTGAATTTGATCACCAATGCCTTTTATGCAGTAGATGAAAAAAAGAAGGGCGGTGCTGAAAATTTTGAGCCGACGGTAAGCATAAGCACCAAAAAAACAGGTGAAAACATTGAAATCAGGGTGATCGATAACGGGAACGGTATCCCCCAAAAAGTACTGGATAAGATCTTTCAGCCTTTCTTTACCACGAAACCCGCCGGTCAGGGAACCGGATTGGGCCTGTCGTTAAGCTATGATATAGTCAAGGCCCATGGTGGAGAACTGAAAGTTGATACAAGAAAAAATGAAGGAACTGAATTTATAGTCATTTTACCTATATAGTATATGAAATCAATCAAATTAGTATCCGGATTATTGTTTTTGCTCTTTGTTTCAAATATTAGGGCAAA
>JBFFLO010000304.1:0-4056 GCA_041554895.1 Lutimonas sp.
AAGGATAATTTACATACGCCCGTCGCCGATGCGGGAGCTGATTTTATCATCCCAAAGGGCACGCCCTTTAAACTGGTGGGAGAGGGCCAGGATGCTGATGGAGATGCGCTGAGTTATTGCTGGGAACAAATTGACAACCAGATAAACAGGGTTCCGCCAACGGAGAATGACAGAATTGGCGCTTTGTACAGGTCATATCCTCCTGAGCAGAGCAATACCAGGTATTTACCCGCTCTGAAAGAACTCAGAAATGGTGCTTTATCGACAACCTGGGAAGTCACCCCAACGGTGGCAAGAGACCTGAATTTTAGTTTGAGCGTTAGGGATAACAACCCTGAGGCCGGGCAAGTGGCTGTTGATGAATTAAAAGTTAGCGTAACGGATGCTGCAGGGCCCTTTGCGGTCACATCGCAAAGTACTATTGGTTTGATCTGGGAACAAAATTCAGATCAGGTAGTTGAGTGGGATGTCGCCGGTACCGATGCCAACGGGGTGGATGTTTCAAAAGTCAATATTTTATTGTCAACCGACGGAGGCCTTACGTTTCCAACAACGCTTATAGCCGAGACGGATAATGATGGCTCTGAAACCATAAGGGTGCCGTTTTTTACGGCCGGTTCTTGTTATATCATGATTGAAGCCATAGATAATTTTTTCTTTGCCCTGAATCAAAAGCCTTTTTCAATAGGGGAGGACAACCGTTTCTGTGCATATACAGCAAGTACAGATGTACCGATGATGATTCCTGACAATGAACTCCAGGGGATTGTTTCAACACTTGATGTCGAAGCAGATTTGAACATAGAAGAGATCAGTATAACCGTTGATATAGAACATCCATTTATATGGGATTTAAGCTTGGAAATTGAAAGCCCTCAGGGAACAAAAATCCTATTAATTAAAGAAGCTTGTTTTGGTTATGGCGACAATATGCAGGCAGTATTTAGCGATGCAGGGGAAGGCATCCGTTGCAGTGCTTCAGCACCGGGTATCAGTGGAGAGATCAAAGCCTCCGAGCTTTTGAGTTCCTTTGCCGGTGAAAGCACAAAAGGCCAATGGAAATTAAAACTAATTGATACCGGGCCAACTGATATTGGTCGTTTGGTCAACTGGGGCCTAACGGTTTGCAGTTATGAGGAAGTACTCAAGGCCGAAGAATTCAATTTAAAAGGTTTTAAACTATTCCCAAATCCGGCTGATGAGAGTTTTCAACTCAGCTTTGATCTAAAATCAGAAAAGGTAGAGGTCCTGTTATATGATGCATTAGGCAGAACCGTATTGCAAAAGTCTTATCAAAGCAATTCTTTAAAATTCAAAGAGCGCATTGAAACTGCCCGGTTAAAAGCAGGTCTTTATTTCCTAAAGGTCGTTAATGGAGGTAGCATGGTGATGCAGCGGGTTTTGATCCAATAGTATTTATTGCTTTTTGGAGGTGAACTTAGGTTTGATTTAATCACTTTTTTTAACTTCTTCAACAAAGTAGTAAAAAGCAATTCCAAAACCTAAAGTAACGATCCCGGCTGCATATGGTATTAAATCTATCATTTTTTATCTTTTAATAATTTTAGAAAAATGGCAAACCCCAAAATAGACGGGACCCATAGTCCAACGAACAAGGCACCATCTTTTTCTCCTTTGAACCACATCAACTCTGAAAAAATCAAAGTTCCTAAAGCTAAAATCAATAAAATTTTATCCGTTTTACTCAGTTTACTTAGCATGTTTATGTTTTCTTTTCGAACTTCAAGATACAATATTTTTTAATGAGATAAAAAAGAAGGCATCAAACTAACCTACTTTCTTCTTTATGTTACAGCGCTTTAATGCTTAACATGGAAGATTTTGAGGAGCTAAAGCATGAATAAATGAATATACAAGATTCAAATTATCAATAGTTTTATTTTTCAATAAACATCACATAGGGGGTTGTGATTTGGGTACGCATGTTGTAGGAGTTGGCCGATACCGTATTGCGCACTGATTCGCCTGTTACAATGGTGCCGTGTATCCTCAAATTGGCATCGCTGGTACTTAATAACCGCAGGGTCCGGATTTCCCGATCTTCAAACTTTTTAACTTGATCCTCCACAATTTTATACTCACTTACTGATGGTTCAGCCGCCGTAGGATTTATCTTGAGCAGCAATATGGAATCTTGTATTTTGATAAAGGACCCATCTTTAAAAGTGACCGGCATCCTGCCGACCATTCCATTGCCTAACTTATAGGTTTGCGCGTAAGCACTAAAGAAAAAGGAAAAAGAAAACAGGAATAGATAGAAAACGTAGTTTTTTTTCATAGAGGGGGATTTTAAACTAGTATAAAAATAAAACTCATCAAAGTCGCATCAAATGATGCGGGTCAAAGTTAGTATTGATTCCAGTCAATAATATACACATATATGATCGATTTGTGTACTATATTAACAGGATTGATGCAATGCGTGAATTTTAAGATTCAGTGGAGCTAATTCGCTGTCGCTTCATTTGCCTTGATGCAGGATGAAAAATAATATAGGCCGCTTCAGATCTAAATTATGATTTTGGTTTACTGCAATACTCCTTACATCAACAATTTCTTCTCATATGTAACCTGAACTTTTGCTTTGTTGTCAAAGAGTGAAACTAATTGGAAATCATAAAAAATGAAAAAGCCGCATTATTTAAAACCACTGTTTATAGGATTAACTATTTTATTCCTTCATGCAACATCAGGAGCCTATGCACAAAACCTAACATCGAATATTGATAGCATGTTGCAAGCGAAGTACCCTTCATATGCTCCCGGTGCAGATTTTTTGATCGCTAAAAAGGGGGAAATCATCTATAAAAAGGCATTTGGTTTAGCGAATCTTGAGCTTAACGTACCTATGAAAACGGATAATGTTTTTCAAATAGGCTCTATGACCAAGCAGTTTACTGCAATAGCTATCCTGATGCTTATGGAAGAAGGAAAATTGCGTTTGGATGATGATATCAGCCAATATATTCCTGACTATCCCACAAATGGGCATAACATAAGCATACATCATTTGCTGACCCATACTTCAGGAATAAAAAATTTCACAAGTATAAAAGGGCTTAATGCAATTGCAAACAATGATATGGCTCCTTTGGAGCTCATCGATTTTTTTAAAAATGAAGCCATGGATTTTGCTCCGGGCGATGAATTTAAATACAACAACTCCGGTTATATTATTTTGGGGTATATCATAGAGAAAGTATCGGGCCAGACATATGCAGATTTTGTGGAGGAGCATATTTTTATTCCTTTGGGGATGACAGTTTCACAGTTTGCAAGTCATCGGAAGGTGATTGAAAACAGGGCTTCAGGCTACCGACATAGAGATGGGTATACCAACACCAGGCACATTAGTTTTTCAATTCCCTATGCTTCGGGCTCCTTAATGTCTAGCGTGGATGATCTGTTTGCCTGGCAGGAAGCCATTAAAAACAATGCTTTGATCAGCAAGGAGACCACTGACAAGGCTTTTACAAATTATACCTTGAACAATGGAGAGCCTATCAATTATGGTTATGGCTGGCACCTTAAATCGATAGGCGGGATTCCCAGCAGAGAACATGGCGGTTCTATTTTTGGTTTTAAATCGATGGGGGTATATATTCCTTCTCAGGATATCTATGTGATCGGGCTCAATAATTGTGATTGTAATTCACCAACGCAAATTACAAGGGAAATTGCTGCATTAGTGGCGCAGGGTTGATGCAATACCGTAATGCAGGGGATAAGAGATCTATTGGAGCTCATTAAAATAGGCCACTTCAGATCTAAATAACAATTTCGATTGAGAGCTCACTTCTCACATCAACAATCAGCATTCTCCAATAAAGCCTTACTTCAACAGTCAAAGTTCCTTATCCAAAATTCGATATTCATTTTTAAAAACGCTGCTTTGCTTCAATGGCTTTTAACCTTGCTGTTTTTAATAACCGCAGTCTTTGGAAACATCCACTCCTTCATCTGTATACAATAGCATAAGACCTCCCAGAGTTGCCAGCTGATCGTCATTTACCTGGATACAGGTCAGCTGGTTAT
>JBFFLO010000305.1:0-4024 GCA_041554895.1 Lutimonas sp.
CATAAGACCAATCAGGAATGGGGCATGCGGCCTCCTGAGAAAGATACAAGACTCGAGGATGAACTAAAGTCAGTTATTTCTGATCTTGATTTTAACTATGTCATGAGTAAATCCAACAAAGCCACTGCTATGTTGTACCTGCAATCTCATCATTTAAAAGAATTAAAGGAAAAGGGCCTGATCTGGGAGTTTTCTTTTTTGGAATTAGAAGGGGTAGTTAAAGAATTGTTTACGCTGCAAGGTCAGAGCGAAAGGATAAAAAACTTTCCGTATCCAAGGCATTTTGCCACATTAAATCACTTTTTTATGTGGATTTTTGTGATACTGCTGCCTTTGTCGCTGGTTCCGCAATTTGCGGAAATAGGAACTGGAATACTTGATAAAAGCCCAATTATTGGAAAATATTTCATTTGGTTTTCAATTCCTTTTTATGTTATTGTGGCATGGATTTTTCATACCATGGAAAGGATAGGGCGTACGGGAGAGAACCCCTTCGAAGGAACGGCCAATGATGTGCCAATTTCAACAATTGCAAGAGGAATTGAAATAGATCTCTTACAAAATTTAGGAGAGGCTGAAGATCAGATCCCTAAACAATTTCCGACAAAAAAAGATACGCAATTTTAAGGAGGGGGCCTTTCAAGGAAAGAATAGGCGTGTTTGACTTTTTTACTTTGTTTTTTGGTCCTATAAAGCATGTTTTTAGCACTCTTGAACCTAAATGAAAATATCGGATATCAGGCAAATTCCCGGGAATGGCAGCCCATAGGTTTAAAAAAGTTAACCATGATAAAAATTTCATGAGTACTCGTATATATTTAGTATTTTCATGCTTCCATTTGCACCTTTTATGAAATACCTGAAGTTTATTCTTTCGCTGTTGCTTACAATGGCTGTTTTTTACGGCCTCAATAACAAATTTGGTTCCATTCCGCCTATTGGGAAATTCCTGAACCCATATACAGGGGTTTGGCAAAATGAAACCGATGAATCAATAAATGGTTCCGTTGTTATTGACGGACTTGATAACAAGGTCACTGTCAATTACGATGCTGAATTAATTCCACATATTTTCGCCCAGAACGATATTGATTTATACAAAGCACAAGGCTATATTACGGCTAAGCACAGGCTTTGGCAAATGGAATTTCAAACCTATGCTGCCGACGGCCGTTTATCTGAAATTATTGGTAAAGCAGCCTTGAATTTTGACAGACAACAGCGCAGAAAGGGTATGGGCTATGGCGCTGAACAAACGATAATAAAGGTAAAAGAAGATCCGGAAACCTATGCTTATCTTGAGGCATATGCAGAAGGTGTAAACAGTTATATCAAACAACTGAAAAAAAATGACCTGCCTGTAGAGTATAAACTACTCGATTATGAGCCGGAACCATGGACAGTCAAAAAAACAGCATTATTACTGATGTATATGACCCAGGATCTGGCCGGCCGTGATAATGATCTGGAATATACAAATATGCTAAGGATGTTTGGCAAAGAACGTTTTGATTTGTTGTTCCCCGATTTTTTCGATGAAGTGGATCCGGTCGTGCCAAAAGGAACAGATTGGAGTTTTATTGATGAGGCAATGACCTCAGTACCGGAAAACAAAACACCCCTGGACACTATTTTAAAAACTGTTGATAAGCCACATCCCGACAACGGTAGCAATAACTGGGCAATTTCAGGACAAAAATCCTATTCGGGAAACCCTATACTGGCCAATGACCCTCATCTGGGCCTGAACCTGCCTTCTATTTGGTTTGTAATGCAGTTAAGCACTCCTGAGTACAATGCTTTTGGAGCGACACTGCCAGGGGCTTTAGGTATCATTTCAGGGTTTAACAATCATATCTCATGGGGGGAAACCAACGCAACCAGAGATGTCCTCGATTGGTATAAGGTCGAGTTTAAAGATGAAAAACGACTTCAATACAAATATGATGGACATTGGAAAGATGTGACCATCAGGATTGAGGAAATTAAGATTAAAGGAGGGAAGGCCTTAATTGATTCAGTGCGGTACACCCATCATGGTCCCGTTACTTATGACAAAGAGTTTATGGGTAACCATGAGCTGTCGGGCTATGCGATGAAATGGATTGGCCATTTGGGAGGTAACTCTCAAAAGACATTTCTGGAATTGAACAAAAGTAAAAACTACGAGGATTATGTAAATGCACTTAAACATTATATCGCACCTGCTCAAAACTTTGTCTTTGCTTCAACACAGGGGGATATCGCTATTTGGATACAAGGAAAATTACCCAATAAATGGGAAGGACAAGGAAAATTTTTAATGGATGGCAGTAAACCTGAGCATGACTGGCAGGATTTTATCCCACAGGAATTTAATGCTTATACAAAGAACCCTGAACGTGGTTTTGTGAGTTCCGCCAATCAGCATCCCGTAGATCAATCTTATCCATTTTACGTTTTCAATGATGGTTATGAAACCTATAGAAACCGGGTCATAAATAATTTCCTTAGTGCTAAGCAAGCAATCAATATTCAGGATTTTAAGGACCTCCATAATAACAACTACAACCTAAAAGCCGCAGAACTGTTACCTTATATTTTTGAAACCATGGATAGTTCTGACCTAAGCGAAGATGAATTGGCAATCCTGAATCAATTAAAATCGTGGGAATTTAACAATGATCTTGAAGAACTGGGTGCAAGTATCTGGAGCAACTGGTGGGACAAACTCTACAATATGGTTTGGGATGAATACGATATCGAGGGAGTAGCCTTAAAAAAACCATATGCTTACCAAACAGTCCATTTGCTTAAAACCAAAGGGGATGACCCTTTTATGGATATCGAAAGGACCCCTGAAACAGAAACTGCGAAGGATTTATTTTTGATCAGTTTTAAAGATGCCGTGAAATCGCTGACATCATGGAAGTTGAAAAATGGGGATTATAATTGGAATGCCTATAAACAGACTTATGTTGGGCACCTCCTTCAGGGTTTGCCTGCTTTCTCAAGGTTTAATGTACCCATTGGAGGTGGCAGGAATATCGTAAATGCCACATCAAAGAACCATGGCCCATCATGGCGTATGATCGTTGAAATGAGTTCGCCTCCTAAAGCATTGGGTATTTATCCGGGAGGGCAATCGGGTAATCCGGGTAGTAAATTCTATGACAATTTTATAGACGATTGGGCTGCCGGTAACTATCATGAGTTAAACTTTCTGCAATCGGATGAAAAGACCGAAGTGATCGTTGCTTCACAAATCCTAATACCAAACTAGATGAACAAAAATATCCTCAATTTATTAACCACCCTTGTATTGGCATTGATCTTTTCCTTTTTTCTGCCCTGGTGGTCGGTTATGCTCGCTGCATTTATTGCTGCATTGATCTTTTCCTTAAAAGGTGCGGGTGTATTCTTTATGCCCTTTTTGGCTATTTTTGTTTTTTGGATGGGTTACACTTTTATGCTCTCGAGCAACAATGATTTTACCCTGGCAAGTAAAATTGCAGTCTTATTGCCTTTAGGCGGCAATGCCTATGCCTTAATCGCAGTAACTGCTGCCGTTGGAGGTTTAGCTGCAGGTGTAGCCGGCGTATTTGGTCAGCAATGTAAAGAATTGATGAAAATAAATTCATAAATAAAAATCTTAATTAGAAATAGTATGAATAAAGTAAAATACCCCAGAGCATTTTCCCATATAGGCATCACTGTGCCTGATATACATAAGGCCGTTTCCTTTTATAAGGATGTAATGGGCTGGTATGTCATCATGTCTCCTTCAACGGTTACAAAAGAAAGAGAGACTGCGATTGGTCAAATGTGTATAGACGTATTTGGCGAAGATTGGGAAACATTTGAAATCACACATATGTCAACTTCAGATGGTATAGGTATAGAGTTGTTTTCCTTCCCAAACATGCCAGAGGAAAAACCTGAATTATCTCCTTTTAAAACGGGACTCTTTCATTTTTGCGTGCAGGACCCGAATATTGAATCACTGATTGAGAAAATAGTGGAACACGGAGGTAAACAGCGTATG
>JBFFLO010000306.1:0-4008 GCA_041554895.1 Lutimonas sp.
ATATTTGTCAAGGTCAATGCTTGAAGTAATAAGCTTCTCGACAGCCTCTACATCTTTGATGTCATTTAAATCAAAAACCAAAGCGGTTAACTGGTTTCCAGTCGAAAAAAAATTCTGAGCTTCTGCAAGGGGCATGTACACAGTGCCTCTATCCATTTCTGGCGTTGGAAGCTTTAAAATGCCCTTTATGGGGTATAAGGCAGCAGCAGTTGCTCCATGGTATCCGGAAGAAAACAAAACCATCGTGTCGTTCACTTTTAACTTTAAAAACTCAGCCAATCCGGATGCTATTAAAACTGAGCGATCATCTGACATCATAAATTCACCTTCTTTCAGATAAGATTTAATCTTTGTCATTCGGTCTTCCCTTTCGGGGGATATGCCCATAACAGCAACCCCTTTTGTAGATTCTCCTGAAGAAGCCAGCGCAAATGATTCCAGTCTGGGAATAACTTCATTCAACCTTTTGTCTGATTCAAGTTTGCTAATGACATTTTCATCCAGGGAAAAAATATTGTCAATATTCTTATCATCCCAATACCCTTTTTTATGGATCTGTATATAACCTGAGTAGGATTTTACGGCATTCTCTTTCATTTTCTCATACGAACCCCGGCCAAAACCCCTCATAATAATGGCAAAAAACAAGGCAAACATGATAGAAGCAATTGTGATCAAGGTCCGGCGTTTATTGCGCCAGATATTTCGCCAGGCAATCTTTACTATGTTCTTCATACCAAAAGTTTTAGAGCCTATCGTATACGTTTCATATTTTGCTGTGAAAAATAGGATTCCGGAAGATCAATATCAAATTGAACCTCTTTGATGTATAAAACCGTCTTTTTCCCTTCATCATCTGCCGGAACTATTTCTATGCGCGATGGTATCAACCTGCCGTCCATTATTTTAAAATCATATGCAAAATCGCTTTTCACCAGCTTATTGTCTTCATCGTAATATTCTGATCTGATTTGAATAAATTCGTCCTTGGTAATCCATTTATACACTTTAGACCAAATGACGGCTGCCTCTGGCTTGGGCTGCATTTCTATTTTATAGCAGTCAAACCCTTCGACTGGTTCTTCCTTGTCCAGCTTATGTTCATAGTCGACGACCATTGAGCTTTCCTTTAATATATCATCGTTGGTATAATCTGAACCCATCCAGCCTTGAGACATCATTGATGCTGGTATTTTGATCATCCTGCTTATTGAAGGCATCCAGTTCCACATTTCAGTTTTTCTTTTCATAAATACCTGCCCTTTATCTTTGGCCGGCGCCGTGATATAGGTCATTGAAAAGTCAAGTCCTCTTCCCCAGCCCTTCATGGAAATATTGCGTTTCCAGGTTGGCCTGATAATTTCCATCTCCATAATGGTATGATTGGTTTTACCTCGCACCTTTTCATCAGCCTTCTGCACAATTTGCAAGGCTGTAAGTTGTTCCTGAGAAATAACAGATTGAGGAATGAAAAAAATAAAGAAGATCAGTGTAGCAGAAAGTGTTTTAAACTTCATGACATTTTCCTTTACAGAATGAACTATAAAAATAAGGTTTTAAGTCAATATTACCTAGAAAATAGGAGGATATAACCAGGCAAAACAGCATATAAGTGAAGCATTTGATCTCATCACCTCAAGTCTCATCGCCTCGCAGGTGAGACTTGGATCAATACTGATGGAAAGCTTGAGAAACAAACTCGAGTACTTCCGGAAGAGATTGGCGCCAATAGGTCCAGTTGTGCGCACCGTCTCTTACCCTGTATTCATGCTTGATTTGTTTCTTCTTCATTTCAATATGCACCAGGCTGTTGCCTTCAAATAGAAAATCATCATCACCGCAATCGATATACCATCTAACCGAAGACAATTTATCTGCTGGCATGTTCTTTATCAGTTCTATTGAATTATGGCTTTTAAAATAGCCTTCAAGCTCCTGTTCCTTATAATTCTGATTTCCATTTCTATTTAAATCTTCCTTTAGATCTTCAATGGTCAATGGCCCCATGTAAGCACTTAACGGAGCAGATGAAGAAAAGAGTTCAGGATGATGCAGTGCATATATAAAAGAGCCACCGCCTCCCATGGAAAGGCCCGATATAGCCCTGTATCGTTTTTCTTTTTTGATCCTGTAGGTTTTCTCAACATGAGGCATCAACTCCTCAAAAAAGAAATCCTCATAATTCCAGTTCCCGCTGATATCATTAAAATAACCTCTTTGACCTGTATTTGCGTCGGGCATAACAATAATCATAGGCGTGGCTTTTCCCTCTTTTATCGCCTTATCGGTAATTCGCAAAACCTCACCAAACTGCACCCATCCGGTTTGGTCATCTCCGGATCCATGCAAAAGATACAATACAGGGTAACTCCTGGAAGAAGTTTCATAATCTGGAGGCAGGTAGATGGCAAAATGCCTTTCTGA
Source organism: Lutimonas sp. (assembly GCA_041554895.1). Classification (GTDB taxonomy): domain Bacteria; phylum Bacteroidota; class Bacteroidia; order Flavobacteriales; family Flavobacteriaceae; genus Lutimonas. The sequence continues at coordinate 2,425 of JBFFLO010000306.1, forward strand.
CTTTAGAATGGAACTCTTCATGCTTAGTTTATCAAAAACTTTACCTTGTTGAGCCCTCAACTGACTGCCAAGTACAATGATTGTCAATAAGGTAAGAATGGTTTTAATTTTCATCATATTTCTAACAGATAGGATTGCGGAGTATATATATTTAATTGGAATTGCTCACAAAGGCTACTTTTTTGCTATCAGGCGACCAGCTTGGTACATTAATCGTACCCTGCCCTCCGTAAACATAGCTAAGAATCTTGGGTTCGCCTCCATCAACAGGCATCATCCTAAGATAAACATGTTTGTAAAAAGGATGATCTCCAGACTCAACATCCGTACCAAAAGATAAGAACACTATTTTCTTTCCATCGGGAGAAATATGAGGAAACCAATCGTTCAATTCATCAAAAGTGAGCTGTTGTACTTCACTTCCGTCAGGTTTCATTCTATAAAGCTGCATTGTACCACTGCGGTTGGAATTGAAATAAATAAACTTTCCCTGGGGATCATATTCCGGACCATCGTCCAATCCCGGTGTGTTGGTCAATTGCGTCTCCTCCCCTGTCTTAATATTCACACTGTAGATATCATATTGTCCGTTACGGTTCCCGGTAAACACCAACTCATTGCCATCGGTTGACCAACCGTGTAAATATGACGCACCCATCCCCTTTTTTGTAACCCTGACGGGCTCTGAACTTCCTTCAACGGGTAAGGTGTAAATAGCTGAATCTCCATTGTCCTCATCATCGTGATGGCTTATCGCCATTTGGGTTCCATCAAAGGACAATACATGGTCATTATTATTTTTAACGGCAAAACCTGTATTGATCGTTGTTGTTGCCTGGTTTTCCAGATCGTATCTGTACAAGTAACCATTTGAATTATAGATCAATGCCTTTCCATCAAGGGTCCAGTTCGGAGCCTGCAGGGAATGGCTTGAAGAAAATAAAATTTTTCTTTCCAAACTCTCTACGTCCAGGACTTCCATATGACTTCCCAAATAATCCTGATAGCGCTCTCCGGATTCATTAAATGGCTTGATGATCCTGACATCACTAAAAATGGCTTTCTCAATGACTTCCGGATTGTGGGAGCATACAAAAAGGCCTACGAAAACTTCGTTATGCAAACCACTGATTTCCTGGGAAACTTTCACTAAGGGCTGGCCCATTTTTGCAGTTCCCATGATAAAAGTATCTCCTTTTCTTTCAAGTTGAATGATATCTGGCGCTACATCAACTGACGTCTTTTCTTCGGTATCCTCTCCTTTTTTCTTTCTGTATTGAAGGGAAACCAGTCCGTCGCCATGAACAGCTGCGCTGACATGTTCGGCATCAGGTTGAAAACTATTCCTTGCCATCCACCCTAATTTGCGATGAGGATCTACCCCGTCTCCCACAAATTTGACTTTGGCCCTTAGGATAAAATCACCCTGAATACTGTTCCAAAGAAAATGGAACTGATCGTCTGCAAACCACATGTTGGCGCCAGAACCTTCAATTAAGTATTCCTGGTCAGTGCTATGATATGAAACTTTACCAGCATGATTAACGGCACCAATATCAGTATTCTCATAAAATATACCAGTCC
>JBFFLO010000307.1:0-3974 GCA_041554895.1 Lutimonas sp.
AGATCCGTCTAATTCCTGTTTAAAGGTAAAAGAACTATTGGCCTCAAACGGAGCCTCTAATTCTTTAAAAGTGGCCCCCATTTGTAAGTAGGCGGGTACCAAACCTGTATTGGGCAGGGCCAAACCTTCTGCTGTATCCAGGTATGGGTTTTCCCAGGTGAACAAATGCGAAAACATGGCCTCATCGGTCATGATCCAGGCGATATCCTTTTTGGGATCGATCAGCAACATTTGCTTTTGGTAGACGGTATAGTCCATATAATTGATGGCGGTATCGGTAAGTTTGCTGGTCAAACTTTCTATCACATTTCCCCGGGCTTCAATATTGGTGAGCTGGTCATCGGCAAAAGTAAATACCGCCTTGCTGATGGTACCGGTTTCGGTTTTGACATCAGAACAGACCAGGTGCTGCTCTTTGTCTTTTGCCAGTGGAAAAACAGTATGCTCCACCGTAATCACTTTTGAAGCAGCTACAATATCTTTGAGTTTGCTTTGCACTATTGCCAGCGATTCTTTCATATGGATACCGTTGAATTGTTGTTCTGCTTGAGCGAAGAAGAGCGTAGGGATGAGAAGGAGGGTTATTGATAGTCTTTTTTCAATTTTCATATTTGATTGTTAAGAGTTATTTGTTTGTTAGACTGTGGGAGGGGTGGGTTCGTTACAATTTTGGGGAAAATGCTTGAATGAATGAATGAATCGCGATGTGACCGCTCAGCGGGTGACTTCAGCTCACCCGCTGAGTTTTTTGTTTTGACCGAGGTGGGGTAATGCTTCAATGCACGAATTATTTTTTTTGTTTTAAAAGAACAATTCGTAAGATAATTTCTTCTGTTCCTTTTTTTGCTGCTCCAAAAAAAGAACCAAAAAAAGGAGCTTTCTTTTACGAGGTGTTTTTTATGCTTTTCTGCCGAACGCATAAAAACCGTTTAAAAAGCGCTAAATTTCTTCCAAGGCTTCAGAAATTCTTAACGCGCTTTTTAATCTACACTTCCGTAAAAGATCAGATCTAAACAAACGAAATCGTGTTATGACCGCTCAGCGGTTGACTTCAGTTCACCCGCTGAGTTTGATCTTACATCTGTCTGCGCTTACAAGATGCCATAAAAAATTAAGGTATTGAGTCACGTGTGGGAGGGCAGATTCTCCTTTATTAAATAGCTATATTTGCGCTGAAATAACAGCATATTTATTATTAATACAACAGGTACTGCATGCAACTGGATTTTATAGATAACATCAACGAATATGGAGAAAATGTTGTGAGGTTATTCAATTTTGATAAATATGAAGCCATTAAATTGAGAGATTTAATTAAGGATACTGTTGTAAAAAGAAAACAGAAACTAGTGCTGTCACAAGTTGATTTTATCAAAATACACAATTGTAATTTAATTCTTGGACTGTTTAAAACTGATGAAGGAATATTTAGTGTTGACAATAAAACTTTTTATTGTGCACTAACATTAGAAGGCTATCATAACCTGTTGAATCTCATAGAGCCATTCTGTGAGAAAGATACTAGAGGTTATCAGTATTTATATGACCTTGATAACCCTACTGATTTATTATTTGCTCCTGCAGGGACTCGGTAAGTAACTAAGGTCGATGATAAATTACCGCCTGATAAAAACACTTCAGCACTTTTAACGGATTAGCTTCCTTGGAAGAATTACAAACTAACATTTTGTTATATTTGGGGCCTTATGAATGAATATTTTAGATCGATCATTCTGCAGAGAACAGGAGCTTCTTCTTTATTTGAAAAAGAGACGATCCAGGAATTGTGGAGTGGGTACGGTAAAATCATGCGAGTCGGATTGGAGAATGCTTCTGTCGATAGTGTAGTGATAAAACACGTTCAGATGCCCATATATAAGAATCACCCCCGAGGATGGAACACGGATATCGGTCATCAACGAAAGGTTAAGTCATACGAAGTAGAAACTACATGGTATGACCGATACAGTAAAAACAGTACTGCCCGTCTGCCTCAATGTCTAGCCATTGAGACGAAAGATGATGAGGTGCTGATGGTGATGGAAGATTTGGATGAAGCCGGTTATCACTTGCGAAAGCATGTTGTGACATGGGAAGAAATAGCGGAGTGTTTGGCATGGTTGGCAAAATTTCACGCAAGTTACTTGGGGAAAAATCCAGATGGACTTTGGGAAGTGGGAACCTATTGGCATTTGGAGACCAGACCGCAGGAATTAGCCGTATTGGATGATCAAAGATTGAAAGAGGCAGCTCCTGTCATTGATCAAAAACTAAATACATGTACATACAAAACATTTGTTCACGGCGATGCTAAACTGGCAAATTTCTGTTTTACAGCAGATAAGCAGGTTGCTGGCTTAGATTTTCAGTATGTAGGTGGGGGTTGTGGCATAAAAGATGTAGCTTATTTTATTGGAAGTTGTCTGAACGAAAGTAACTGTGAACGTTTGGAAGCACAAATCCTGGATACCTATTTTGAGTGTTTGCAAAGTGCAATGAAGCAAAGAAATGAAGCGCTGGAAACTGAATGGCGGTCTTTATATCGGGTAGCCTGGGCAGATTTTCATCGCTTTCTAAAAGGATGGAGTCCCGGTCACTGGAAGATCAATAGTTATAGTGAACGTATCACAGCAGAAGTAATCAATAACCTATAGAAATGAACCTGACACAACTCAACAAAATAGCAATCAAAGCAGCCCTTGCAGCCGGAAAAGTCATTCAGCAGCATATGAATGATAAGGTTAAAGTGGAGAAAAAGGAAGGAGGGGATAGTTACGCTTCACAAGTCGTGACAGCAGTAGACCTGGCATGTGAAAAAGTAATTCTCTCTCATTTGCTTCCTAGCTGTGATGAATTTGAGGTAGGATTTTTATCGGAAGAAACCGAAGATAATGGTAGTCGATTCGAAGAAGATTATTTTTGGTGCATTGACCCGATGGACGGAACACTTGCTTTTATCAATGGACATCCTGGTTTTTCTGTATCCATTGCTTTACTTGCAAAAGACGGGACACCCCACATTGGCGTCGTATTTGATCCCAGTACGGATACCTTGTACAACGCGATCAAAGGAAACGGGGCCTTTAAGAATGGTAGTACTTGGAAAATTAAACATAGAAACAACCATTTAACCTATGTGACAGATCGAAAGCTAAAGGATACACCTGGTGCCGCCGAAATTGAAAGCTTGCTTTATGAGCAGGTAAAGAAGTTGGGTTTGCATGGGATAACAGAAATGGCTGGAGCGGGTTCCGTATTGAATGGCATCCTTGTACTGGAACATGGACCTGCATGTATGATAAAGCTTCCGAAAAAAGAAAACGGTGGAGGGAGCCTTTGGGACTTCGCTGCTACGGCCTGTATTTACCAGGAATTGGGCCTACACGTAACGAATTTTGAGGGAGGAAGATTGGACTTGAACAGAAAGGATGGTAGTTTTATGAATCATGAAGGGGTTTTTTATGCGAATTTTATTTGATGAATAAGTGAGGGAATGCATGAAATCGAAGATTCAGCGGAGCTAATGAATCATGATGTGACCGCTCAGCGGTTGACTTCAGCTCACCCGCTGAGTTTTTTGTTTTAAAAGAATAGGTCGTAAGATAATATTCTTTGTCCTTTTGCCTTGATGCAAAAGAACCAAAAGATCAAGACTCCTTTTATTTCTCTGTAGCTTTTCCTCCTTATTTTCTCCACCGCAGCCTGAGCCATTTCATTTGACGGCTGCTGCTTCATCCTTTCTAAAATAAGTCGGAAGCTAAGACGAGAACTAAAAGAGGCCGCTTTGGATACAAAGAAACATTTAAGTTAGCGAAATAAACGAAATCGTGTTATGACCGCTCAGCGGTTGACTTCAGCTCACCCGCTGAGTTTTTTGTTTTGACCGAGGTGGGTATTGTTAAAATGCTTTAATGCCACAATAAATCATTAGATCAATACATCATTAACCACTGTATTATAATATCCTACCATAT
>JBFFLO010000308.1:0-3971 GCA_041554895.1 Lutimonas sp.
CAATTCATCAATATCGATTACATCAGCTGTCATTGACATCATGATCGTAAATAAGCTCCCTATACCAAAAGAGAAAAAGGGAAGTGCAATAAGGTACAACCAGGGTTTTCCGGGTACAAAAAGAAAATACATCATGATATAGCCAATAATCGAAATGCCCTGTGCCAGCATAAATGCTTTTATCTTGCCCATTTTTTTTGACATCCAGGTAACTGCTGGAATTACGATAAAAGTCGTCCCTAAGGCTCCAATACAACCGAACAACGCAACCCAAATACCGGTAGCGGCTGCATCACCGTTAAACAATCTGTAAACAATCACAAAATACGTTAGCGCAGCTACGGTATTGAATGCATTAAAAATCAAAAACGTGGCACCACATATCTTTCTAAACTCTGCTATTTTAAAGGCATCTTTAAAACTTTGTAAGATTTTTATTAAACTACCCCCAATATTAGAGGTATTCAATGGCTCATAATTTTCTTCAAGGGTTGATCTGCTTTTAATAAATATGGCAGGAACCATCGCAGCAATTGCGCAAGGCACGGCAACCCAAACAGCTAAATCACGAACCGCAACACCTTGAGATGGGAACCAATCCGGATCATCCATAATCACCCAGAACCATGGAGCAATGACCCAGGCCCATTGACCAATCCATTGCGCAACGGCCATGATATTGGTCCTTTCATGAAAATCATTGCTCATTTCGTAGCCCATGGCCACATAGGGTACGCTAAAAAAGGTAAGCCCTAAATAAAATACAATCGACCATAAAAAGAAATACCAAAAATTATATTGCAATGAATTATCAGCATTTAGTTGCCACATAACCGTAAAAGCCACACCCATGATAACCGCGCCAATTAAAACATAGGGTTTGCGTCTTCCCCATTTCGATTTGGTATTGTCAGAAATGAAACCCATTATAGGGTCTGTAATGGCATCAAAAACTCTTGGAAAAAAATAAACAAGAGACCACATCCATCCGCTAAATCCAAAGGATTGAACCAGAGTAACCATAAATATTCCTAGAATAGCCGGAAACATTTGATTGGCAAACATTCCGACCCCAAAGGCTAATTTTTGACCGAACGGGACTTTAATTGATACTGAAGACATATTTCTTGGTTTTTAGTTAATGTGTTTCTAGTTTGTATTTCCTACTTATTCTTTACCGAATTGTATTTTTGCTTGACGAGGTTAAATGTTAGCTTTTTATTTCTGTCAATATCAACAATCCCCCAGTATTCCTCATTGGGAGTTCCGTCATATGGAACACCCGTGCTGTTTGGTGCCCATCCGCCAGCTTCCTGAATGTCATTGTTTCCTGCTTTCCACCAGCCATCGGTAAATGAAAATAAGGTCACTCCCGATGACACTCCTACATTGTTAAAAACACTTTCCAGAATTTTAGCATTGGCATCTGCCTGCGCTTTTTCATTAACGCCCTTTTTATACTCATCTCGGTCAATAGTCATATAACTATCCCCTCCGGCTTCAGAAAGATACATAGGTTTTGAGCTGATCGCCTCCCATTGTGAAAAAATCTCTTCCGGATTATCCCAGCGATATACATTCATTCCCCAAACGTCAATATTTGGACAGGACGACAATGCCAGGGTATCGGGTAATTCTCCATGAGCCGTGGTCACGGGATGGTTGATGTCATTTTTGTGAATAAGATCCGCGGCATTGTTTAAGGCCGAATACCAATTTTTAATATCTCCTTCGAACCACTCCGGATGGTAATTATATTCATTGCCAAGTTCCCAAAGCAAAATGGCTCCATGCTCTTTGTATTTATTTACATAATCTATAAAAGTACCTGAAACAATGTCATATTTCCCGCCTTGATTATAACCAAACCCAACAATTACTTTTATACCTGCGGCATGAATTTTATCCAAAACCTCCCGATCATCTATGGGCTCATAAACTCTTATCGTATTTATCCCAGCATCAACCATGAGTTCCAAATCTTGTTCCAAATTACCAAAATCTCTTTGGTCACTGCCCCTGGGTACCGGGTGGTAACAAACACCTTTTATGATATATGCATCCTTGTTCACTACTATTTTACGACCTGAAATCTTTACTTCCGCAAATTTCGAAGGTGTGCAAAAAGAGATGATACTACTCACTAGTAAAAGGGTTAGTGCGCCAATCAGCTTGGATCTTTTTTTATACATAATAATTGTTTGCAGTAATTTATTTAGCTGCAGGAGGCACCAAAACATCTTTCATCAATTCCTCCTTATTGCCATTATAGGTCTTAACAATAGGTTTACCCCCTCTTGTCAAGCCTTCGAATACGCCTTGATCAACCATGTCCCATAAGACATATTTTGCCTGACCATCTACGGTGAATAGCCCAAAATGATTTTCAGATCCATTCTCACTGTTCGGGTCTTTCCATGGTTCATCAAAGGCCTCAAAATAGAACATGGATATTCCGGCTTCTTTTGTCCAATCCCTCATAGATTTATAATAAATGGCTTCCTTATATTCATCGGCAGCTTTAGAACCAGAAGCTCCAAAAAAGTCATCCGAAACCGTCGACCAACCCGATTCCCCAATGTGAATTGGTTTTTCAATGCCCAGGCTTTTCATGTAGCCCTTTACGCTATCATATTCAGAAATGGCAAATTCTTTTGCGCGAAGCATTGCGGCATCAATCTTTTCGGTATCTGACAGGTCTTCCTCATTTGCCGGTACGCCCCAAAATTCAGGATTGTAATGTGTATCCAGCATTGGATAGGTGTGCATTGAGATGTAATCTACAGCTTGTATTAATTTATTCAGATCTTCCACATGGTACTCTGCACCACTACCGCCCCAGGAGGCAAAATTATCAGAACTGGTTATCCACAGGTCTTTTGAAAGTTTACCTGTTTGCTTTAAATCCTGCAAATAACTGACCCATTTTAAAATTACCGAAGGCTGAACATAATAGGGTGTAGCCCATTTGACCATGGCTTCATTTCCTACAGCGATTATTTTTACAATATCCGGATATTGATTCGCCAGCCTGACCGCTTCTTCTATTTGCGGGCCATTGGCTTCACTCTCCACCTCATGGTCTGGTTCTTTATCTGTCCAGGCATTTTTGCAATCGATCCAGGCACCGAGCATGACATACATTTCAAAGCCGGGATCCTGTTTTTTTAATTCAGAAATTGCTTTCAATAAATTAGAAGCTTGCGGAAAGTGCACTTTATAGGTCCGTACAATTTTAATTCCCATCGCAGCCAAAAGTTTCATATCCTCCTTGAGTTCATCCAGGGTGGGTTCAATATCGTGATCAGGGTGCCGGTATCCTCCATATGAAATGCCCAAGTAATCAGGGCTGCCCAAGATATCGCCAGCCGTTAACTCTTTTGGTGCGGCCATTTTTTCGTCTTTTATCTCAGTTTCATTTTTTGACCTATTCACACATCCGATAACAGTCATTATTACAGCCGCTATGAGTAAACTTTTAAAATTAAATTTCATTTTAATATCTATTTATGAATTGAAACAACGATCTGAGCAATTTCCCCTGTTCTTTCAAAAACTTTCTTACTTGTTTGCGCATCAAGATGCATGTCTGAAAATTCTAAAACATGGCCGTCAACAAACGCGACTTTCAATCCATCGTTTGCAGCCAATTTGTATATAATTGGTATTTGACAATAGGTAAAACAAAGAGAACCTTTTTCAATTACAACCTCTTTTGCTTCCTTATGAATGTCAATGTACTTAAAAATTTTCGTGTCAGTTAAAAATTCTTCTTTTCTTAGTAAACGCGGATTAAAATAAAGTTTACCATCAGTTACGAATACGCCCAGCTCACCAAATCGGTTTAAAACATCTTCCTTGACCTGACCTGTCATTCCCGGTTGTTGGGCTCCTTTAGTGGCAGGGGTATGTGAATAAGGATCCGTTGGAAAAGCACCGTATAATTCTGGTGATTTATGAACGCCTATTCC
>JBFFLO010000309.1:0-3960 GCA_041554895.1 Lutimonas sp.
ATGATATCCATTTTTATTATGGCAGTACTCTACCTGATCAGCCCATTACCGGGCCTTCTTTTACATCAGAGGTTAAGACCCGTCGAATAATAAGTGGCAAAGGCAATCTTATTTTGGGTCACAGCGGTTTGGCCATACAAGATTTCAAGAAAGCGATAAAGACATTACATTTGAGACAATGTTTTAATATAAATAAATATAGATATGCATAGCAATCTGAAAAATATAATCATGGTATTTGTTATAGGTACATTGATATTTATTGCAGGAAGTGGTTTTTTTGACAAGTTTCAATACAATAGTTTGAATGATTTCCTGACAGATTTTGCTTTTTATCAAGTCTATGCCTTTGTCTTAGGCTTTTCAAACATTACTTTTTTTAGCTATTTACAGAGGAGGAAATGGGGGCCGGGATCCGGAAATAGGAGATTAATTATTGGGATCGTTGGGTCATTTTTTATTTCAATGACCGGGCTTTTCTTATGGAGGATGTCAACATCCGGATCTTATATTGCTTGATATCCAGTTGTTAGATGGCCTGTCATTTGAGATTTTTGAAAGAGTGGAAGTGAAAAGCGCTATTATATTTACCACTGCCTATGACGAGCATGCTTTAAGGGCTTTCAAACTGAACAGTATCGATAGGTAGGGCAGCACATAAGGGTCGTAGAGACAGAAGATATTGAGTGCTTCTATAGCGAGCAAAAGGCCACATATTGCCATACCGTGGATGGGAAAAATTACCTTTTGGATTTTAGCCTGGAGCAGTTGGATGAAAAACTGGACCCCTTAAAGTTTTGCAGGGTCAACCGTAAATTCATCATTGATGTAGATGGGCTCTCAGATATAATCGCTTACACCAATAGCAGGTTACAGGTTAAATTAAACCACTTTTCAGAGCAGGAGATCATTGTGAGCAGGGAAAGGATCAAAGATTTCCGAAAATGGCTGGAATAGGAGCTTAAATACCGTAATCAGGTATGTCTACCCTTGCTTTTTCAGGCTTTAAAGAAACTAAATACATTGCTCCCATATTTTCTGGATTTTTCAAATTTGGGATAGCCAGAAAGATTGGTTTGTTTTCCGTGTTCAACGATTAAAACGCCGTCCTGATTTAGCAAATTGCGGTTGAACACCAGGTCCAATAGCCGTATAAACTGTTCTGTTTCCATATCATATGGAGGGTCGGCAAAAATAATGTCATAGGATTGAGAGATCCGCTCAAGAAACAAAAACACATCGCTTTTTACTGTTTCAAGGTCAATTTCAAGTTCTGCACTTGTCTTTTCTAAAAACTTGATACACCCAAAATGCTCATCCACAGCCGTTATGTCGGTGCAGCCTCTTGAGGCAAACTCAAAACTGATACTGCCAATTCCGGCAAAAAGATCCAAAACCTTTAGGTCATCGAAGTAATAAGAATTGTTCAAGATATTGAACAGGGCCTCTTTGGCCATGTCAGTGGTGGGTCTTACAGGTAAATTATTTGGTGCCGTTATTCGCCTGCTTCTAAACTTTCCTGCAACTATTCTCATGAATATTGATTTAAGAGAGTGAAATGTTTTCTCTTGGTCTCTTCTTTGATATTGGGTGGGAATTTAAACTGGGACCTGTTTTCAAGCAGGCTTACTTTTCGAACATAGGAATAGGCAATTTTATACAAATCGCTATTTGTATCAATTTTTCCGGCCAAGACCAGTTCGAAATTTTCAGGATTCAGTTCCAGTTGCTCTGCTGTAAAAAGGATATAATAGATAAAATCTTCTTTAGATTGGTAACTAAAACTGTTATAAAACAATAGTTTGTCATGAGCGATAACCATGATTTCGAATTGCTTTTCGCCTATATGCGCAAACATATGAGGGTGTTCACTGAACTTAAAAGTATTTAAAAGCGTATTTACGAAAACCGTTGAGAAATGCTTGTATTCAAAGCTTCCAAATCGTTCCAGAAAGAAATTATTGACATTTACAAAAGGAATATAGACATTAACCAGATCGTGGTTTTCTAATTCGTCATAGACCACATAGTCATTGACATAGGTTTTAGAAGAAAATTTTATATAATCTCTTATGCGTTCTTCATCGAACAAAGATTTAGGTACAAGCGTTGAGAGCTGATTAACATGGGTGATATTGACCGATCCGTACCTTTTTTGAAGGGCTTTTTCGTTTCTGAACAGTTCCTCTATTTTTTTAAGTAAATTTTCGGGACCGGATAAGGTATCCTTAAAAGGAAAATGCTCAAGCATTTCAACCTGTTTTTCAGCCTTGTTGACTATACAAAATGAAAATCCATCCAAACTGAGTTGGATGGATATATGTTTTTCATTAAGATTATTAAAATCTATAGAGCTGTTAGTTTTGTGATTCTTCTTTAGATCCATCATAGAACGGAGGCCAGTTACCATTTGAGTTAACATCTTCCAAAGACCCGACAGCGATATATTCACCAGGAACGTTTACACCACCTAAAGCTTCTTTTTCTTGACGGATTAGGTCTTTGTTCAAGCCTTCAAGAACCACCGCCTTATCAACTTTAGCTTCAAATACAGATGCCATGACGCCCTGTACTTTTTCTACGGTACCTGTTTTTAATTCAAATTGGGCATTTGTACCGGGAACATTCATCATCCCCTTGTAATCCCTGCCTTCAAAAGAGTTCTTAACCATTTCAAACCCTACAGTATCAACCACTCTTTTTTCAACATCAACGGTAATTCTACCTCTTTGCTCGGTTACCACAATGTTTTTAACTTCTGTGATCGCAAAAGAATCTGTTTCAATAAAATTAACCAAATCACTATATTTATCTGTAAACTTCCTGTTCACAGAAGCATAAGCCAATTCAGCGTCACGTATGGTCTTTAGGTTTTTGATGACCAAAGCATATCGTTCCTTTTTGATTTTATTGAAATTGATCGGCGTCATGATACTACTATATATCTGATAGCCAAAATACACGATAACCACCCATAAAACAATCGATAAGACAGGCTTCATTTTGGCCGGCAACTTATTTACAATTAAAAATGCCAGACCTCCAACAGCAAGAATCGACACTATAATTATTAAAATAGACATCATTTTTTAATTTATTTTAAATTACGTTACTGGCAAATCTACAAAATTTTTTCAATCAGGAAAGTAATATTTTCAGTTTATATACTAATTTTTTGAAGCAAATACCCTGTGAATGAGCAAGGTCTTGTTTATGGTGTTAAATCGAGTTGCAGCTATGGATGGTTCTCAAAAAATTACAGTAAAACAAGACAAGAACTGTGGTTATTTCTAGTTAAGTTTGCCTAAAGCATAATATTCAACAGCAAGGGATTATAATGGAACAGCCTGCAGGCCTTTATCGCGAATTTCTAAAAGGTTTTCATTTTCAGCCTACCCAAAGGCAAGATGAACTTTTAAGAAAATTAGCAGATTTTGTGATCAACGGACACAAGAATAGTCTTTTTTTGATCCGTGGTTATGCCGGTACCGGAAAGACAACCATCATAAGTGCGGTGGTCAACCATTTGGACTCCGTCGGGGTCAAAGCTGTATTATTGGCTCCTACCGGCAGAGCAGCTAAGGTAATGGGAAGTTATGCCAAGCGGCAATCACTGACCATTCATAAAAAAATATATTACCCCAAGAATGATCCCCAGACGGGCATGAGTTTTGTTTTGCAACAAAACAAGCATCAGAATACGCTATTCATCGTTGACGAAGCCTCTATGATCCCTGACAGGGCAACAGATGCAAGGGTATTTAACAACAGGTCTTTGTTGCTGGATTTAATGACTTATGTTTATTCCGGAAAGAACTGTAAGCTGATCCTTGTTGGTGATACTGCCCAGCTTCCACCAGTGAAGCTGGACCTCAGTCCGGCCCTTGACCGGCAATACCTTGAGATGGAATTCAATATGGAGGTCCTGAGCCTTGAACTTGATGAGGTGATGCGGCAGCA
>JBFFLO010000310.1:0-3956 GCA_041554895.1 Lutimonas sp.
ATATGTGGAATTTGTTTCGACATATAGTTTTGAAGAGACGTTAAAGATCCTTAATGAAGGCAATTTATACGGGAAAGTGCTTGGTCTTGCAGCTATTCCAAATCTATTTGTCTTTTTTATTTTCTTAAAAAAGAAACAGGACCTAAGGGCAAGAGGTGTGTTGATAGCCTGTTTTTTTATAGCCTTTTTGGTTTTGCTCAGTAAATTTTTATAAGCCGAATTATTAATTGACATTAAAGCATTGAAAAGTTGAAATATTATATTATTTCAGGAGAAGCTTCCGGTGACCTGCATGCTTCAAACCTAATGAAAGCCTTGAAAATTGAAGACAGCCATGCTGAATTTAGATTTTGGGGAGGAGATTTAATGCAGGAAGTGGGAGGAACCTTGGTGAAGCATTATAAAGATCTTGCATTTATGGGCTTTGCGGAAGTTTTTATGAACCTGAGAACTATATTAAACAATATCAAGTTTTGTAAAAAGGATTTGCTTAAATATGCGCCTGATGCGCTAATTCTGGTCGATTATCCCGGTTTTAATTTAAGAATAGCTGAGTTTGCAAAAAAAAACAATATTACGGTTCATTATTATATATCTCCGCAGATTTGGGCCTGGAAAGAAAACCGGATCAAGAAGATCAAAAGAGACGTGGACCAAATGTATGTGATTCTCCCATTTGAAAGGGAATTTTATCAGGAGAAACACGATTTTCCCGTTCATTTCGTAGGCCATCCACTACTGGATGCCATTGCGAATCGAACACCCGTGGATCCCGCTTTTTTTGCAGCTGAAAATGACTTGACTGACAAACCGATTATAGCCCTTTTACCTGGAAGCAGGAAACAGGAAATAAGCAAGATGTTAGCGATCATGTTAGCCATGGCCCCAAAATTTCCTGACCATCAATTTGTAATAGCAGGTGCCCCGGGACAGGATCTGTCTTTTTATCATAAATTTTTATCTGATGATAATATTGCTATTGTTGAGAATAAAACATATGATCTGTTATCAGTTTCCACAGCTGCACTTGTAACTTCTGGAACCGCAACTTTGGAAACGGCACTTTTCAAAGTTCCCGAAGTGGTCTGCTATAAAGGAAATGAACTTTCTTACCAGATCGGAAAAAGACTTGTTAATGTAAAGTATATATCACTGGTTAATCTCATTCTGGATAAAGAGGTCGTCACAGAATTGATCCAAGACGATTTTAATGAAACCAGACTTGAGGATGAATTGTTCAAAATTCTAGACCACAAGGGAAGAGAAGCCATGTTCAATCAGTATTATGAACTGGAAAAAGCCTTAGGAGGAAAGGGAGCCAGTGAAAAAACCGCAAAATTGATCATAAAATATTCGTGATCCTCTTATGCAGATAAGAGGTAAAACGGAAACCATAAAACCAATACTTGACTATTCGCAAAGTGCTTCAAAAGCATCTTTATAGTCTCCCGGAGTATTTCTGATTTTCATAAAAGTTCCCATGGTAAGTTCGGGCCAGTGAAGCGCAAGCCTGTATCTTCCATGCAACATGGTTGCTTTTTTACCCTGTATGATAATCTCATAAGGCATGGCTGCCAAGTGGTCTTCTCCTATGATAGGCAAAAATTGCTTTTCACCTTTTTCTTCATCCAAAAAGGCAATTCCGAATACGGCTACTTTCTGATCACTGAACGTCAGGCTATACACCATCTTGGTTGCCCCTTTTTGAGACTTCAGATTATTTTCTATGGTTTTTACTCCTTCTTCGAAGCTGCTAAATTCTTTTAGTTCGACAGGATCGGTGAAATAGGGCATCATGATCTTATAATGATATTCCCTTAGATCTTCAGCGGTCATGGAACCGCCAAATCCGGTGTTTTTATTGCCTAAGGGAGATAAAGCCTGCTTTACATCAGAAGAAACTTTTATCAATCCGACCTTATGATCATCGTAAGAATCTCTTAAATAAGCTTGAAAAAGATATTCAGGATTGAGATAGCTGATCGTTGTTCCCGGACCATCTGCTTTTAAACCAACTTTCAAAGCTGCTGCAAGGGCACCCCTGTCTTTTACTTTCAAGGAAATTTGCTGCAGGTCCTTTCTTGAATAAACAATGACTTTAAGGGTCTGGTTGTTTTCGGGATTATATTGGCCTAAAATTTCAAAACCGGATGCTTTGAGGGCATTGGTTACCTTTTGTTCAGTTTCATTCAGTGTATTTGAGGATTCACCGACAAGTATATAAGGATTAAGTTCCTGGGCCGAAATGCCCGTAGAAATAAACATAATCCATGAACATAACATGATAAGAATTGACTTTTTCATATAAAAACGCTTAAAATTTGGGGTAAAATTAATCAAAGCTTACGGCTAAAAACATAACTTATATCATGTCATCCTGTGTGCGAAGGATCTTTTATTGAAGATGATCAAAAGAATTCCTGCACGCATCAGCATCCACACAAAAAAAGCGATCCATATGGCATATAATTTCAGATCAAAATAATCCCCAAGCAGAAGGGCAGGAACAAAGCCCAGGAATGTAGAGGCCAGCAAAGTGTTTCTCAGAATAACTGCCTCGGCCAGGCCCTTAAATATACCGTCAAAAACAAAAGCAATTGCATTGACCGGTTGCATGATGAGCACGATCCAGAAAATGTTGTAAAATAAGTGTAAAACTTCCTGCTCTTTACTGAACATCAAACCAATGTCTTTATATAAGATAAAGCAAGCCCCTCCCAGAAGAAGCGCTATGATGATGGTATATTTGTTCAATTGCCGGCTCAGTTTCCAAATTCGCGGATAGTCCTTTTGCCCTTTAAACTTACCGGACATAATATTGCCGACACTTGAATAACCATCAATAAAAAAGGCAAAAAAGAGCCAAATTTGAAATGCAATGGTCTGGGCAGCAATATAATGAGCTCCGTATTTTGTAGCATAAGCATTGGCTAGATAGAGCGCAACATTCAGAGAAATGGCCCTGATAATCAGATTCATGCTTAATGAAAGCAGGCGTTTGATCTCGGGATGCATCGGTAAGTACAATTTTAACGAAAAAGGCGTTTTTTTAAGCAGAAGGATAAGTGACAATAAGGCCATAACCCCTTGAGCAATAACGCTGGCCCATGCAGCTCCATCAACATGAAGTGCCGGGATCATACCCTCAATCCCAAAGACGAGAACAAAGTCTAATACAATATTCAAGGAGGCGCCGACAATACTGATCACCATTGGCCAAAAAGTGTTTTGAAGTCCTCTGAAAACACCGAAAACTGAAAATGCAAAGAGGGTAAAAGGAAGCCCTATGGCCCGGATTTTATAATAGGATACCGATTTATCAAGGATCATTCCACTTGCATTGTATAGTTCGAAAATATTCTCAACAAAAAAAACGGTGATCATATAAATGAACAGACTAAGCGCCACGTTGATACCTATGATCTGAGCCGGAAGCCGGGAAATTTCTTGTAAGCGGCCAGCTCCAAAGTATTGGGCTATCACCGCTGAAATCGCAGAGCGGGTCTGTGCAAGAATCCAAACAATGGCCGAAATAAATGACCCTGCTATTCCGACAGCAGCAAGTGCTTCGGTTGGATTGATATTTATATTCCCCACGATTGCCGTATCAGTAATTGATAACAAAGGTTCCGCAATTCCTGAAATGATGGCAGGAATAGCAAGTTTGTTGATTTGCTTAAAAGAGATTTTGGGAATTTTATTCAATGATCTGAATGTTTACTAGACGAAAATAAAACAATTAATTTGGAAAACCCTCAGCCTTGATTGATTTAAAGTTTCTTCCTGTGCATTTTTCCATTTCATTGATCCTGGGAATCCTTTTCGGCTTTTTTTTTGATTATTCCCTGCCATTAATGTTTGTTGGCATTATTGCCGCAGCTGCCTTTTTTATTTTTTATTTTAAAGCCATAAACGCTTATCGCCCCCCTGTTTTGTTTGTTTTTTTTTCTGGCTTG
>JBFFLO010000311.1:0-3938 GCA_041554895.1 Lutimonas sp.
ATCTGTAAGCAATTGCATTGGACTTATAAATTCTTCTCTTTCTTTATCCGTAAAGTCAATGGCTCTAACCGATACGGCAGCTTCCAGATGCTCTTTTACCTTAGATAAAATATCCAATTCTTTTAAAGCAGCTTTATCACCTGTCCTTGCTGCCTTTTTTACTTTATCCAGTTTCTTTTCAACAGTCTCAAGATCTTTTAATTGCAATTCCATATCAATGGTTTCCTTGTCTCTTATCGGATCAATACTGGCATCTACATGCACGATATTGTCGTTATCAAAGCATCTAAGCACATGGATGATCGCATCTGTTTCTCTGATATTGGCAAGAAATTTGTTTCCAAGGCCTTCTCCTTTGCTCGCTCCTTTTACAAGACCGGCAATATCCACAATCTCGACTGTGGCTGGCATGACCCTTTCAGGGTTGACCAGGCTTTCAAGTTTTTCCAGTCTTTCATCCGGCACATTCACCACGCCAATATTGGGTTCTATGGTGCAAAAAGGAAAGTTGGCTGATTGGGCCTTAGCATTTGACAGACAATTAAATAAAGTCGACTTACCAACATTTGGAAGTCCTACAATTCCTGCTTTCATTCTGTTATTTTTTTGGATTGCAAATATAGGCGAATATTATTGTTTTTTTCACGAGCCGGATCGAATAATTCTTCTGTGAAAACTTCCTGGGAATTTTCACAAAAAAAGACTGTTATTAAAACAGTCTTTACTACATAAATCTTAAAGAATTTCTTACACCAGCATGCCCCCGGCCACCGTCTCATTCGTTCCGGAATCGATAAGGATAAAACTTCCGGTTTTTCTGTTTCTGGAATACTCATCCATCATGATAGGCGCAGTCGTGCGGATCTTGACCTTACAAATATCATTCATTTTGATATCCTTATCGTCAATGATTCGACGAAGCGTATTTACATCAACTTTGTATTCTACTTCGGTGATCATTGCCATTGGCTCATTTGAAGTGTGTTTTAAGATATATTTGGCTCTTGGACGAGCAGGGTTTTCGTTGAACCAGCAGATCATGGCAGAGAGCCTTTGGTCCTTTACCGGTAAATTATTGGGTTTAACGATCATGTCTCCCCTGCTAAGATCAATATCATCCTCCAGGGTGATTGCCACGCTCATGCCTTCAAAAGCCTCTTTGACCTCTTCTTCATAACGATTGATCGATTTGATCTTCGATTCAAATCCGGAGGGCAAAAGCCTTACATCATCCCCTACCCTAAAAATACCTCCGGCAACAGACCCGGCATACCCCCTGTAATCATGATGATCTTTGTCCTGAGGTCTTAGCACCGTTTGGACAGGAAACCTGGCATCTACCATATTGTTATCACTGGCAATATGCAAGGTTTCTAAAGTATGCAATAAAGGGGCATTTTGATACCAGGGCATTTTTTCGGATCGATTCACCACATTATCTCCATTTAAAGCAGATAACGGAATATAACGTACATCTTTGATCATCATTTTTCCTGACATCTCTTCGTACTGCTGCACAATACCATCAAACACTTTCTCGTCATAATCAACCAGGTCCATTTTGTTTACGCAAACAATGATATGTGAGATCTGCAACAGGGAGGCTATAAATGAATGTCTTTTGGTTTGCTCGATCACTCCTTTCCTGGCATCGATCAGCACTAAAGCCACATTGGCTGTTGACGCTCCGGTAACCATGTTCCTGGTATACTGAACATGACCCGGGGTATCAGCTATAATGAATTTACGCTTTGGGGTTGTAAAATACCTGTAGGCCACGTCAATGGTAATACCCTGCTCTCTTTCATCCCTCAGTCCATCTGTAAAAAGCGCCAGATCAACCGTTTCCAGTCCTTTACGCCTACTCGTCTTTTCGACAGAAGCGATCTGATCCTCAAAAATAGATTTTGAATCATAAAGCAATCTTCCTATCAAGGTACTTTTTCCATCATCAACACTTCCTGCTGTAGTAAATCTTAACAATTGGTTCTTGTCAATACTCATAATACTTTTTCTTTTGCTTTATATTAAAAATAACCTTGTTTTTTTCTGTCTTCCATAGAGGATTCTGAACGTTTATCATCAGCCCTGTTGCCTCTTTCTGTTTCTCTCATGGCAGCCACTTCTTCCACGATCTTTTCCAGGGTATCTGCTTCACTTTCAATCCCACCGGTAATGGTGATGTCTCCAAGTGTTCTAAACCGCACCTTTTTGGTAACCACTTCTTCATCATCCTGCATGATCAGATATTCTGAAACAGGGATCCAACTTCCATTTCGCCAGACAACTTTTCTGTCATGCGCAAAATACAAAGAAGGAATCTCAATATTTTCTTTGGTAATATAATTCCAAACATCCATCTCTGTCCAGTTACTGATCGGAAAAGCCCTGAAATGCTCTCCTTGTCTCATGCGTCCATTAAAGAGGTTCCATAGCTCAGGGCGTTGATTTTTAGGGGTCCATTGTCCAAAATCATCTCTGTGTGAGAAGAACCTTTCTTTGGCCCTTGCCTTTTCCTCATCCCTTCTTCCTCCTCCAATGGCACAGTCTACCTGGTTATTTTCAATGGCATCTAGCAAAGTAGTAATCTGCAACTCGTTTCTGGTGGCGTTTTTTCCTTGCTCCTCCACAACCCTATTGGTATCAATAGCTTCTTGTACCGAACCAACCAATAAAGTCGCCCCTAATTTACTGATCAGGTCATCCCTGAACTGAATTGTTTCTGGAAAATTATGTCCTGTGTCAATATGCATAAGTGGAAACGGGACCTTGGCCGGATAAAAAGCTTTTTTGGCAAGATGCGCCAACACAATGGAATCTTTCCCTCCTGAAAATAAGATCACAGGATTTTGAAATTGGGCATAGACTTCACGCAATACAAATACTGCTTCTGCCTCTAATTCTTCTAAATAATTTAAAAAATACTTAGTCATATTTTTAATTTTGGTTTTATCTTATCATATATGCTCACTACACATGCATCAATGGATAACCCATCTGTAATGATCTCGACATCAGGAGCATCTGGTGCCTCATAGGGTGCGTTAACCCCTGTAAAATCTTTAATTTCACCTGCCCTGGCCTTTTTATACAAGCCTTTGACATCCCTTCTTTCACATTCCTCTAAAGACGTATTTACAAAAATCTCGACAAAGTTATCATTTCCCACAATACGGGCAATGTTTTCCCTATCTTTTTTATAGGGTGATACAAAAGCTGCTAATACGATGACTCCGGCATCCACCATTAAATTGGCCACTTCGGCTATCCTTCTGATATTCTCCTTACGGTCTTCGGGACTGAATGTCAAGTCATTATTAATTCCCTTTCTTATGTTATCGCCATCAAGGGCATAAGTCTTAAATCCTTCTTGATATAATTTGTGTTCTAAGGCATTGGCGATCGTAGATTTTCCTGAACCCGATAATCCTGTAAACCAAAGCAATAAAGAATTCTGATTCATTAATTTTTGCCGCTTTGATCTGCTCACTTCATACTGATGCCTGATGATATTTTCCTTCATGCTCTTTTTACATTATGTTCCGTTAAACCATACCTGCTTCTGTGCCACATACGCTCATGGATATAATAAAAAACCATCTTGGTAAATAGTTCTGCCACACCTATTTTCATCCCAGTCAAAGGATTCCCTGAAATCCACCAGGCCAAGAGCATGGTATCTATTGTCCCTATCATCCTCCAGGTAATGGTCTTACCAATATGGCGTTTTCGACTCTCTAATAATTTTCCATCCTTGGTTAAATTTATTTTGAACCATACACGTTCATGAAAATAGTACAGCAGCATTTTGGTGGCTACTTCCGTAAAACCAATTTTAAGACCAGTTAACGGATTGCCAGAAATCAACCATGACAATAAAATCGTATCAATGGTTCCTACTATCCCCCAGGTAACTGCTTTGGCTAAATGCCTTTTAC
>JBFFLO010000312.1:0-3935 GCA_041554895.1 Lutimonas sp.
GGTGTGACATGAACTGTTTCAAAATTTTCTACACATAGGAATTCGCCTGAAAAAAGTTCAGTTAATTCATTACTGTCATATTGATGAATAGGCAGACCACTGCACTTTTCAGGTCCTGTTTTAGAAAAGGTCCCCAAGATCATGGTTCCTTTTGGTGATATATACTGTTCCACGATTTCTTTATATAACTTCACATCAGCATCCTGGGTTAAAAAATGAAGACAAGCCCTGTCATGCCATAAATCAAAAGTAGTACTGCCTTGATATTCAGTAATATCCGAACAGATCCAGGTCACCTTTTCTGCCAAGGCCCCCAGTCTCTTTTTTGCTTTTTCGATGGCCCCTTGAGATATATCCAGCACAGTGATATCCTGATACCCCATACGCAACAAATGATCTACAAGCAAACTATCTCCTCCTCCAACATCAATGATGCGATCCTCTTTGGAGATTTTCGAAGCTGCAATCAGATGAAGAGAGGTTTCAGGAATTGGCTGGTACCAGCCAGATTCGCTCAAAGATCTATTCTGGTAAATCCTTTCCCAGTAGTCTTTATTCGTCAATGCATCTTCTGTTTTAGATTTGATCATAGCTTTATTTCTTTAACGTCATTAAGTTTTCCTTTCTCCTTCTTAACCTCAGGTTTGTCTTTTGCTTCCTCACCCAGGACTTTTACAAGTAATTAATTTTTTTAACAAAAGCCTAGTTTTGACCCCAAATTATCAAAAATGGAGCAAGTAGGAACCATAAAAACCAGATTCTATTTCCCACTCGTATCATATTTCATTCCAAATCCCATACAAATGTAGTCATAGGAAATAAAGCCAACTATGATTTTGGTTAGATTTTATAAAGTCAGTTTAACTTTGCAACAATAGCTATGAAATAAAAAAACTCCAAATAAATTTGAAGTTTTTTATGCTTAAAGATCCATCCTGATAATGCTAATGGTTAACAGCCATATAAGCAGCACCGTGCCCATGCCCTTCTTTTTGATACCTTTTCCTGAGAATTTTTATATCCGTATTTTTTTCACCGGTTTCAATATAATATTTATAGGCCAACAGACTATCCATACCAAACCTTTTTAATTTCCTTTTCAAAAACTTTGTATGAATCGCGCTATTTAGTTTGAAATATGTTTTACTGAACAAAATAGTCCTGCCTTTTTCATCTAACCTTACCCCGTAGGTAACTTGCATCTTTTTTGTGGGGAAGTTCTCAGATTCATAGACTTCATACGTATAATACACGCCTTCCATAAATGAAACAATGCGCTCTTTATTTATAATATTATTGATCCCGTCAGGAATCTGCACCTCTCTTTCTGCGCCAAGCCGTGCATGCTCTCTTGTTCCATTAAGTGGCATGGAATCATCAAAAGCGGTATGAAACTTACTCACATCCCCGAATGATGAAAGGGCCTTCCAAACTGCTTGATGAGAATTTTGGACCACTACTTGATATTCTATCACTTCCAGTTTCTCACCGTCTACGAATTGCTGAGCCGATAGGGGCGTCACAAACAGCGTGGCAAGAAATAAATACCAATAGCTCTTATTTATCAAAGGTGTTTTCATCGCTTTATTCTCCATCATACCGGCAATTTCAAAGCTGTTTTTACAACAGCTTTTTCTAAGAATTGCTTACAAAATAATTCAAGGTGCTTTATGTTCTACAATCGTCTTGTATTATCAATGATGATCGATATATAATATGACGAGCTATATCTTAAAACATTACAGTTCTTATTGAGTTATTTTCAAAAAAATTAAGGTTTAATCATTATACATCTTAATGTATTTTTGATCCAATTCAGGGGAGTCCTTATATTGAATTCTAAGCTCCTTGAGCTCTTTATGAAGTTTTTGCACGACCGCTGCATAAGCAGGATCCGTGTAGACATTATTCATTTCCTGCGGATCTTTAAGCCTGTCATACAATTCCCATTCATCAACATCATAATAAAAGTGAACCAATTTAAATTCTTTGGTCACAATGGCATAATGGCGTTTCACCATATGAACCGATGGATATTCATAGTAATGATAATAAACTGCTTCTCTAGACCAGGAAGTGGTATCGCCTTTCAACAAAGGAACCAGGCTTTCCCCCTGCATATCATCTGGCGCAGTTATTCCTGCCGCATCTAAAAAAGTTTGCGCGAAATCCAAATTTTGGACCATTTCATCATTGGTAGTACCCGGTTTGATCTCATTGGGCCATCTGATCAACAAGGGTGTCTTAAAGGATTCATCGTACACAAATCGCTTGTCAAACCAACCATGTTCCCCTAAATAAAAACCCTGATCCGAAGTGTATACCACTATGGTATTCCCTGCCAGCCCGCTTTCATCCAAATAGTCGAGAACTCGTCCAACATTATCATCGACAGATGAGATGGTTCCTAAATAATCCTGCATATACCTTTGGTATTTCCATTGCATTTTTTCTTTCTTGTTCAAAGAGGGCCAACGCTTTTTAAAATCTTCATTGATACTATCCAAAACAATATCATACTGCCCTTTTTGATCGGCATTAGCTCTTCCGTAAGGCCCATAAAACCCGTTCTTATATTCTACGACTTGCGGATTTACAGTACCCATTTGCGCAATGGTTTCCGGTCTAATTTTACTGTCATGATTGTACATCATATGATCATATAAATTCATTTCTGCGGTCTTAGCCGCGGCACCTCTGTTCTTATAGTCATCAAATAAGGTCTCAGGTTCTGGAAATGTTTTTTTTGAATACGCCTTGAATTTCTCCGGGCTGGGCCACCAAGGTCTGTGAGGAGCTTTATGAAGATACATCATCATAAAGGGCTTCTTCTTGTCTCTTTTCTTATCCAGCCAACTAATGGTGAGGTCAGTGATGATATCAGTAACATATCCTGTAATTGTTGTATCCCCTCTTGGCGTAATAAAATCAGGATTGATATAGTGTCCCTGACCGGGCAGAATCATAAAATCATCCACCCCCTTGGGATTGTTTCCAAAATGCAATTTACCAAACATAGCTGTTTGATAGCCGGCATTTTGAAATAATTGCGGGAAGGTAACCTGTGTCGTGTCAAAAGGCATTTTATTATCAATTTTGCCATTGATATGGGTATGCTTACCCGTAAGTATCGTGGCTCTGGAGGGTGCACAAATAGAATTCGTCACGCAGGCATTTGTAAATAAAAGACCTTCCTCTGCTATTCTGTCAATATGAGGGGTTTGGATCAGTTGACTGCCATAAGCACTTATGGCTTGATAGGCATGGTCATCAGACATGATAAATAAGATATTGGGTCTTTTGGATTCTACTGCCTCTTCCTTTTTACATGAGCCAAAGCTTACCAATATAAAACATATGACCAGGGTTCTGCTGATACTATTCATTCAAATGTGTTTTAATAAATATTTTCAAAAAACAAGACAAGTTTGATCTATATATCAATGCGCGCAAGGCTCATTAAACCAAAGATATAGAAATCTATGCGTCTCCTGTTGAAAAGGTAAATTTAGTTTTAACAAAATTTTAAATGCTGTCATTTAAACCCGACAGCTTAATTATGGTCCTATTGTTAAACATAAATTAAAAAATCATGAAAAAATTAATGATCATACTTCTTTTAGGATCTTCGCTTTTAAGCTTTGCCCAAAAGGAGGGAAAACAGAAAAAAATGTATGAAGATTTTAGCACAGAACAGCATGCCATTTTGAAGACTAAAAAAATGGCACTTCAATTAGACCTCAATGAAGCTCAGCAAAAACAATTGCTTGTTTTGAACAAAAAATGGGCAGAAGTAAAGGCCAAAAAAAGGGCCGAAATGAAGTCATTAAACAAAGAAGAAATGACTTCCTCAGAAAGGTTTAATCATATGAACGGGATGCTTGATGAGAAATTGGCCCATCAAAATGAGCTTAAAAAAATTCTTAATGAAGAAC
>JBFFLO010000313.1:0-3931 GCA_041554895.1 Lutimonas sp.
CGTCAGGACCAGGATATTGATATCATATTGAGGATATATGTTCCTGATATGGAAAAAATGAAATCATGGAAGGCACCAGTGGCCGAGAAAATATAAGCACAATTATTTATACATAATCAGGTGAATGATGAAACGAATATTTTTAATTATCGCTGTTGCTTTTTGGGGCACAATAGCATTACAAGCCCAGGATACTGAAGACAGTGATCTTAATCAACAAGTTGCAAACCCCATTGCCAATTTGATGAGTTTCCCTTTTCAGTACAATTTGAATATGAATTACGGCCCTTATAACAGAAATTTGAGTGTTTTGAATATCCAGCCCGTAATTCCTTTGTTTGACGGTAAACTGGTTACCAGAACCATCTTTCCAATCACCTGGATTCCCGATTTTTCTCAAGAAAGCGGTATGTATTCTTCAGGACTGTCAGACATTGTGTTCACAGCATTTTATGTGCCGGGAAATCAAACTTTTACCTGGGGTGTTGGCCCGGTCATCGAACTGCCAATCGGTGGTTCAAAAAGAGGCTCAGAAAAGTTAAGCATGGGCCCATCCATTGTGGCACTCGTGCAACCCGGTGACTGGACCTTTGGGATCCTGGCCAATAATGCCTGGTCTGTTGCCGGTAATTCTGGCGGGGAAGATGTAAATCATATGTTGATCAATCTATTTATCGTTAAGCAATTGGGAAATGACTGGTACGTTAACAGCGCACCTATTATCACTGCTGACTGGAAGGCAGCTGATGGACAACAATGGATCGTCCCCCTTGGTATGGGGGGTGGTAAGCTCATGTATTTAGGAGGTAAACTGCCCTTGAACTTGCAATCCCAGATCTTCTATAATGTGGTGCGTCCCGATTTTGGACCAGAGTGGCAATGGCGTTTACAGGCGCAAATTCTCTTGCCAATGGGTAAAAAAGATAAAAAATAAGCAGGGGTGTGATTCATCAAATAGATGGATAACTTCTCCCATTGAAAATTCATTTCCTGCCCAATTTAAAATGACTTTGAGCGGGTCAAATCTTTGCTAAAATGACCACAATCAACACTTCCGTTGACAGCTATCACTACTACTCATAATTACATGGCCTAACTTTATCTGGTTAATTTTTATTGTATGATTATGAACAGGTATATTTATTTTTCTGTATTCTGGCTGATACTGCTTTCAGGTTATTTAAATGCCCAAACAACAATAATACCCGATGTCAATTTTGAACAGGCCCTGATCGATCTTGGGATCGATTCTGACGGGGTGGTCAATAACCGTGTATTGACATCGGATGTGGCTTCAGTTGAATCCTTAGATGTTTCAGGCAAAGGAATCGTTCAACTTACCGGAATAGAAGATTTTGCCAGTCTATCAGAATTATATTGCCAGAACAATCTCTTGACCAGTCTCTTATTGAGCGAAAATGTTAAGCTTACTATTTTGGATTGCAGTAAGAATGATTTATCCTCACTCAAGACTACTGACCTTGTCGACCTAAGGGTTCTTCGGGCCAGTTTTAACCAAATATTGGAAATCAATTTATCCGCTAACAAGCTTCTTGAAGAATTCCATTGTGATCATAATCTGTTAAAAACCCTGAATCTTAAGGATAATTTGGAATTGACCGCATTCAATTGCGCCAACAACCAGTTTGCTGTTCTGAATGTCACTTTCAACTGGAAAATCAAATACCTCGATTTTTCTTCAAACCTCCTTGATTACATCGATCTTAGCAACAATGTAAAAGTCGAGTATTTAAACTCCAGCAACAACCCGCTTACATCCATATTTCTGAACAATATGACTGAATTGCAGTCTATCTATATGGTAGACAATGATCTGTTGACCAATGTGAATTTTTCTCATAATTACCAACTGGAGGAAATCGTTTGTCATGACAATGACTTGCTCACAAATATTAATTTAAGCGCTACATTGGCCCTAAGCTATTTGGATTGCCGTAATAATAGTTTGACAGAGCTTCAAACCCTCTATAATCCGTTGCTTGAAAATTTGTATTGTCAAAACAATCAGATCAAAGCATTGGATCTTAGTGAAAACCTGAATCTCGCTTTTTTAAAATGTAATGATAACCATCTAGAGACGCTTGACCTGAAAAACGGATCTAACGACCTGATGACAGGTGGTATAACAAAATACGACGGGCAATTTGTCTATGTAGATGGCATGGATGCAAGAAATAACCCTTCTCTTATTTGTATTCAGGTTGACAATGAGCAGGACGCCAGCTTAGGCCTGCCGCCCTATGACTCATGGTTCAAGGATGAAAGCGTTTCCTACTCTGAAAACTGCGATATAAATTTAGGGGTAGATCAACAACTGCTGAACAATTCAATATCTATTTATCCGAACCCTGCTGAAAACCAACTTGTCATCAAAGCTGACGACCAACATATCGATAAGGTTGTTATCTATTCAATTCTGGGAAGGGCAATAAAAGAATATGATTCCGAATTCGAAAACCTATCGGTGAAGGTAATTTCTCCTGGCCTTTACCTGCTGCGGATTTATACGGAAAAAGGAATTTTGGTCAAAAGATTCATCAAAAATTAGGTTCCATTGCTTACATGAATATGCAATTTGAGAGATCCTTGGCATGTTGCCTGGATGATGAGGATCATCATCAAATTGACCAAGGCATGTTGCCGGGTTGACAAGGATCATTTCCAGCTTGACTGCAGTCATTGCTTTACTCCCAGATCTTAAAGAACTTGCATTGACTTTTAAAATCCTGTAAAATCAGATCCAATATTAACTTAAATTTTTTTCTATGAAAATTTTACGAATTACTCAAATTCTTGGCTTGGCTTCATTGATGTTGCTTTTTGTGCAATGCGATGATGAGATTTATCTTCCGGATCAGGCAGTAGCAGCAAAATCTGCAAACTCTAAGGCACCTTCGGGAGAAACAGCAGGTAACAACTTGTCTTATCCGGTATTGTGGTCAGATGATTTTGAAAAAGTACTTCCCGGTACTATGGGTGAGTACACACTCAATGGGGAATGGTGGTATGTATGGGGTGAGGACCCTTACGATCCTCAACAACCTCTTTACAGTTGTCAACCAGATCCCAATGACCCGGATCTTTGTATGGGCGACACACCATACGAACCTGGTGACGGAACATCAGTTGTGTACAAGGCTTACGTACAAAAGGATGTGAGCAATACCTGGCAGGCTTTCAATGCCACACCGGAGGGTCCTGTTAACATTGACTTAATTGACTGGGGAGATGACCTGGAATCTGTAGATTTTTCTGTCAACTCCATGGTTCGGGCTGAAGTTGTATTATTCGAATACCTTGATGATGAAACTTATGTAGACAAAACTTTGCCTGAATATCCTCAATACCCTATGCGACACGTATTTGGTTGGGGAAGCAGTGAGGTACACGGGTTGCAAACCATGAACCAGGCTGGAGAACCAACACCTTATTATGATGCTGTAGTTCCAACAGAGCCGCCTTATTATTTAGCAACCGTTTATTCACACAATGCGAGATTCATGATCCAAAAACTGAATGTTGAAAATTTAGGTGAATTGGGAGAATTAACATGGGTCGCTGGCGAAGGATGGACCGGTGATGATGTAAATAACCCAATATTTAACATGGCTGTATATCAAGCTGGCGATGGGCCTGGTTATTATAATGCAGAGATCAATGTAAAAGGTAAGATCATTTATGGTTATACCTGGAAAGTAAGAACTTTGAACGATGGCCCCGGGTATTATCGTTTGACCTTTAGCTTTGATACCGATGGACAGGTACCTTTAAATACTTTTATTGATGAGAGTACCCAAATAATCGTACCTGAAGAAGAAGAACCAGAAGAATTAGTTGCAGAAGCAGAAGCAGGTGCAGGAACCGGTGGAATTGCTGTAAAAGATGCTACCAACAATCTTACCTATATGGA
>JBFFLO010000314.1:0-3929 GCA_041554895.1 Lutimonas sp.
TGAGCTGTTCCGTAATTTTTAACAAATTCAGGATCCTGTCTCAAATTGTTTTCAATAGCCTTGGCCTGATTCTTCAGCAGGTATATGGCCTTGTCAAGTTCAAATTGTGTATAAGGAACACCAAGGGTTACCATTGCATTAACTTTATCGACCGTTTTCGAAATATCAAGATCATCTGAAATTAGCCAGGGGTACTGAGGCATGATAGATCCCGGAGATGTTGATCTTGGGTCCAACATATGGTTGAAATGCCAGTTGTCATTGTATTTACCACCCACGCGATGAACATCAGGCCCTGTTCTTTTGGAGCCCCACAGGAATGGGAAATCATAGACGAATTCTCCGGCTTTTGAGTATTCTCCGTAGCGTTCAACTTCCGATCTGAATGGTCTGATCATTTGCGAATGACAGTTGTTGCATCCTTCTCTTATATAAAGATCCCTTCCCTCCAGTTCCAGAGGGGTATAAGGTTTGACCGACGTTATTTTTGGAATGTTTGAGTCGACGGTTAATAAAGGAATGATCTCTACCGCCCCACCTATGGCTATGGCCAAGACAACCAAGAAACTGAATAAAATAGTTCTTCTTTCGAGCCATGAATGGAAACCTTCTCCCGCTACTCTTGCCGGTGAAATTTTCTTAAGAGGAGCCGCTTCGGCCAGTTCATCTTCTACTGCAGAACCGGCTTGTGCTGTTTTGATCACGTTATAAGCCAATAACAAGAAGCCAACAAGGTATAAGGTCCCTCCAAAAGCCCTCATCATGTACATCGGCATGATCTGCGTTACTGTTTCAAGGAAGTTTCCATATACCAAGGTTCCGTCCGGG
Source organism: Lutimonas sp. (assembly GCA_041554895.1). Taxonomy (GTDB): domain Bacteria; phylum Bacteroidota; class Bacteroidia; order Flavobacteriales; family Flavobacteriaceae; genus Lutimonas. The sequence goes on from JBFFLO010000314.1 coordinate 829, forward strand.
TTAAATTGCTTCCACATGGCTGCTTGCGTAAAACCAGCTACATATAAAGGAAGTGCGTAGAATAATATCCCCAGGGTACCGAACCAAAAATGGATGTTCGCTAATTTTTTCGAGAACAGTTCTGTTTTCCAAAGTTTACCCGCTAGCCAGTAAATAATACCGGCTGCCATAAACCCGTTCCAGGCAAGGGCTCCGATATGAACGTGACCTACGATCCAGTCTGTATAATGCCCGATGGCATTAAGCGTTTTAAAAGACAACATAGGTCCTTCAAAAGTAGACATACCGTAACCGGTTATGGCCACAACAAAAAACTTAAGGATAGGATCTTCCCGCACTTTATCCCAGGCACCTCTTAAGGTCAACAGCCCGTTGATCATACCTCCCCATGAAGGGAAAATCAGCATGACTGAAAATACGGTTCCAAGATTTTGTGCCCATTCAGGAAGCGCCGTGTATAATAAATGGTGAGGACCTGCCCAGATATAGATAAAAATCAATGACCAAAAGTGGATGATAGAGAGCCTGTAGGAATAGACGGGTCTGTTTGCCACTTTCGGAACGAAATAATACATTAAACCCAGTACAGGAGTTGTGAGAAAAAATGCCACCGCATTGTGGCCGTACCACCATTGAACCAGGGCATCCTGCACTCCCGCATATATTGAATAGCTCTTGAAAGCAGAAACCGGGAGCTCTAAATTATTGAAGATATGCAGCACTGCAACTGTAATGAGTGTAGCGAGATAGAACCAGATAGCCACATAAATATGGCGCTGTCTCCTTTTAAGGATTGTTCCGATCATATTGATTCCCATGACCACCCAAATCAATGTAATGGCGATATCAATAGGCCATTCCAATTCTGCATATTCCTTGGAACTGGTCAGGCCCAAGGGAAGTGTTAAGGCCGCTGAAACAATAATCAATTGCCATCCCCAGAAATGAATTTTGCTGAGTGTATCGCTGAACATCCTTGTTTTTAGCAAGCGTTGCATAGAATAGTAAATTCCCATAAAAATGCTATTCCCAACAAATGCAAATATCACGGCATTGGTATGCAAAGGGCGCAAACGCCCAAAGCTTAGCCATGAAATACCCTCCAGCATATTTGGGAAAATGAATAAAAGGGCCACAATCAGCCCAACAAGCATTCCTACCACGCCCCAAAGGATAGTGGCAATAAGAAACATTTTTACTATTTTGTTATCGTAATAAAATTGCTCTTTTTCCATCTGAAAAATTTAGTTAATAATTAGTTGATTGAATTTTGATTGTTTTTTTTGTCGGATGATTTGTTTTCAACCAGTTCATCGTCAAACAGCATTCTGACAGATGGAGTATACACATCATCATACTGACCGGCCTTGACCGATTTAACGAATAGAACAAAAAATATGATTGCAATAAAGAGACTTGCAATGATAAGCATGAATATAATATTCATCAAAGATTTTTTTAGTTGACACAAATTAACAAAAAGTGAAAAAACAGAAACATGATAAAAATCATGTTTTGAAAATTACTTAAGGTAAAAGTCATGCTAATATAGTATTTTTTTTGCTAAAATATTGGTACTGATCGTAGCAAATAAAACCACCGATATCGAACTGATCGGCATTAGAATAGCAGCAACAATGGGAGAGAGGTTACCACTTACGGCGAAAAGTAGCCCGACTATATTATACAGAAACGATATAACGAAACTCAATTTGATCACGATCATTGTTTTATGGGCGAGCCTTAAAAAATCGGGTAGGTTTTGGAAACTTCTCGCGTCAAGTATGCCATCGCAAGCCGGAGAAAAAACATTGATGTCTTCTGATACAGCTATACCGACATTGCTCTGGGCAAGGGCACCGGCATCATTAAGGCCATCACCAAACATCATGATCTTTTTTCCAAGTTCCTGTTTTGATTTGATAAAATTCAGTTTGTCTTCGGGTTTTTGATTAAAAAGTACATGGTCCATTTTGGGAAAGAGCTCCATTAAACTTAGTTTTTCTCCTTCATTATCGCCAGAAAGAATCGATATATCATAAAATTCTTCCAAAGCCGACATCGTGTTTTTCAGACCTTTTCTATAGGCATTCTTAAAGACGAATTTGCCTTTTACATTGTTGTCAATTTTAACGTGGATCAAGGTGTCCAGGCTCCCGTTTTCCACAATGCCCACAAAAGAAGCAGCGCCTAAAGTAATACGTAAACCATCAACTTTGCCATAAATACCTTTAGAAGTAATTTCTTTAAAATCGGCTATGTTTCCACGTTCTTGTGTGCTAATACTTTCATACAGCATCCTGCTCAGGGGGTGGTTGGAGGATCTTAGCAAGGTTTTGATCGCACCTAATTCCCTTTCTGTGAGTTCCTCGCCTGAATAGCTAATTTCAGCTTGCCTGTTAGAAGTTATGGTGCCTGTTTTATCAAAGACCATACTATCAATTTTAGACATAGCTTCAATAATATGGGTGTTCTTTAAATAGAATTTATGCTTACCAAAGATCCTGATCATGTTTCCCAGGGCAAAAGGCGCCGATAATGCCAGTGCACAGGGACAGGCAATGATCAAAATTGCGGAAACAACCTGAAAGGCTGCATTTTTATCGGTAAAATACCAATAGATACCTGACAGCAACGCTATGGAAAGAATAACGATGGTAAACTGTTTGGAAATAGAGTCGGTTAATGATTTAATATCCTTGGAATTGTTTTTCTTAAAAATATCATTACTCCACAATTGCGTAAGATAACTTGATTTTACTGACTGGAGGGCTTCGATTTCTACGGCTCCGCTGGTTTGCTTGCCACCTGCATAAAGTTTGTCACCAGATTTTTTAGCTAAAGGAATTGATTCCCCTGTGACAAAACTATAATCAATCATTGCATTTCCATTGATCAATATACTATCAACTGGTATGATCTCCTCATTTCTGATCAATAAGCGGTCACCTTGAACGATGTCATGAACGCTGATGTTTTCTTCTGACTGATCGCTCTTAACGCGGGTTACGGCTATAGGGAAATAGGATTTATAGTCTCTTTCAAAAGATAAAAACCCATAGGTTTTTTGTTGAAAAATCTTACCAAGAAGCAGAAAGAAA
>JBFFLO010000315.1:0-3912 GCA_041554895.1 Lutimonas sp.
GTGATTCTTGCTTTTTTGATATTGCACTTTGTAGATTTTTGGTTTCCTGAAATGAACCACAAATACATTGAATTTTTGCCAGAAGACCCAAACAGGTATTTTGGAGAGCTTCAACACAAATTTGTGAGTCCCTTAAGGGTGGGAGCCTATGTAATTGCCTTTGCACTATTGGCATTACACTTGCTTCATGGTTTCCAATCGGCGTTTCAATCAGTTGGATTCAACAATAAGTATAGCAGCGCAGTGAAATCATTTGGGAAATTCTATTCATTTGCTATTCCATTAGGCTTTATCATCATTGCTTTATATCATCATTTTAACCATTAATCTATTCATTTATGACTAAGTTAAACTCTAAAGTACCAAAGGGTCCAATAAAAGATAAATGGACGACATATAAGGACAAAATCAATCTGGTAAACCCGGCGAATAAAAGAAATATAGATATTATCGTAGTAGGTACCGGTCTTGCCGGAGGTTCTGCCGCGGCTACTTTGGCCGAATTAGGATATAATGTAAAAGCATTTGCATATCAGGATTCCCCGAGAAGGGCGCATTCAATCGCGGCCCAGGGGGGTATCAATGCTTCGAAAAATTATATGGGTGATGGTGATTCAAATTATCGCTTGTTTTACGATACAGTAAAAGGAGGGGATTATCGTTCTCGAGAAGCGAATGTGCACAGACTTGCAGAAGTTTCCGGAAATATTATTGATCAATGTGTGGCTCAGGGAGTTCCTTTCGCCAGGGATTATGGAGGTTTACTTGATAACCGCTCTTTTGGTGGTGTTTTGGTGTCAAGAACCTTTTATGCCAAAGGACAAACCGGCCAGCAGCTTTTACTTGGAGCATATTCAGCCATGAACAGACAAATAGCTCGTGGCAAGATCGAAATGTTCAACCGTCATGAGATGCTTGATGTGGTAATCGTTGATGGTAAAGCGAGAGGTATCATTGCCAGAAACCTGATCACTGGAGAAATAGAAAGACATAGTGCTCATGCAGTGGTGATTGGAACAGGAGGTTACGGAAACGTTTATTTCCTTTCAACCAATGCCATGGGATCAAATGCCACTGCCGCCTGGAAAATACATAAAAGAGGTGCTTATTTTGCAAACCCTTGTTTTACGCAGATACATCCAACATGTATTCCAAGATCAGGAGACTACCAGTCAAAGTTGACATTGATGTCTGAATCATTAAGAAACGATGGAAGAATATGGGTTCCTGCTAAAATTGAAGACGCAAAAGCTATTCAACAGGGCAAATTGAAACCTACCGAAATTGCGGAAGAAGACAGGGATTACTTTTTGGAAAGAAGGTATCCTGCTTTTGGAAACCTTGTTCCACGTGATGTTGCTTCAAGGGCTGCAAAAGAAAGGTGTGATGCAGGATTTGGTGTAAATGCCACAGGAGAAGCTGTTTATCTTGATTTCGCCTCAGCGATAAAAAGATATGGTACTGAGCAAGCGAAAATTAAGCATATAGCGAACCCTTCAAAAGAGAAAGTTACGGAATTGGGCGCGGCCATTATTGAAGAAAAGTATGGCAACTTATTCCAGATGTATGAAAAGATCATTGATGAGAATCCATATGTAACGCCGATGATGATCTATCCTGCTACGCATTATACCATGGGTGGCGTTTGGGTTGATTATAACCTCATGACCACTGTCCCGGGCTTGTATTGTATAGGAGAGGCAAATTTCTCCGATCACGGAGCCAACAGACTTGGCGCCTCTGCATTGATGCAAGGCCTGGCTGATGGGTATTTTGTATTACCTTATACGATAGGCGATTATTTGGCTGATGATATCCAAACAGGGAAGATCCCAACAGATAGCCCCGAATTTGACGAAGTTGAAAGGGATGTCAAAGAACGATTGGAATTCTTTATCAATAATAAAGGAACACATACAGTAGACTATTACCATAAAAAACTCGGAAAGATAATGTGGGATAAGGTTGGAATGGCAAGAAACGCCAAGGGCCTTAAAGAAGCAATTCAAGAGATTCAGGATATCAGGGAAGATTTTTGGAAAAATGTAAAAGTTACTGGAGAATTGAACGAGTTGAATCCTGAATTAGAAAAGGCAGGCAGGGTAGCAGATTTCCTCGAATTAGGAGAATTGTTCGCTAAAGATGCTTTGGAAAGAGAAGAATCTTGTGGAGGTCATTTTAGAGAAGAACATGTTACAGAAGATGGTGAAGCCAAGAGGAATGACAAGAAATATGCTTATGTAGCGGCTTGGGAATATACAGGAAAACCAAGTGAAGCCATTTTACATAAAGAAGAGCTGGAGTTTAAAGATATTGAATTGAAAACACGTTCCTATAAATAAAGAGACATTATGAATTTAACGTTAAAAATTTGGAGACAAAACGGGCCGCAAGATAAGGGGCGTATGGTGGATTACAAAGTAACCGATATTTCAGAGAATATGTCATTTTTAGAAATGATGGATGTGTTGAATGAAAGTTTGGTTGCCAAAGATGAAGACCCGGTAGCTTTTGATCACGATTGCAGAGAAGGTATTTGCGGAACTTGTTCCTTGCATATCAATGGGGAACCCCATGGTCCTGACAGAGGCATTACAACTTGTCAGCTGCATATGAGAATGTTCAACGATGGAGATACGATTTTTATTGAGCCATGGAGAGCTAAAGCATTTCCAGTGATCAAGGACCTTATTGTTGACAGAACTGCCTTTGAAAGAATACAACAGGCAGGAGCGTATATTTCGGTAAATACGTCAGGAAATACCCAGGATGCCAACTCGATTCCGATTCCAAAATACGATGCAGACCTTTCTATGGATGCGGCTGCTTGTATTGGTTGCGGAGCTTGTGTTGCCTCTTGTAAAAACTCATCAGCCATGCTGTTTGTCGGGGCAAAAGTGTCGCAGTTTGCTTTACTGCCTCAGGGTAGAATTGAAGCTAAAGACAGGGTGCTGAACATGGTAAAACAAATGGATGAGGAAGGTTTTGGAAACTGTACCAATACCGGGGCCTGTGAAGTGGAATGTCCGAAAAATATTTCTTTGGAGAATATAGCAAGAATGAATCGTGAATACTTGAAAGCAAGTATCTAGATCGATTCTATGGCAATGATTTGTCAACTTTAAATAAAATAAAACCCTTCATTTTGAGGGGTTTTTTTATTTTACCGAGCCCCTGACTTAAGTCAGGGGCTCACTAATGTCATTAAATCATAAAAGTCAACATCCGGTAACAAAGTATTAAACGAAAACAGGAGTATAGAATTAAAAGAATATCGAAGTGATTTTATTAAAAAACAGTAATTTAGTGAGAACATTAAATTCTGTTTGCAATGCCAAATTATCATGCTGCTGTTTTTTCAAAATTACCTGATGCTTCAACAAGTATTTTTGCTGTAATGAGCAAGTTGTCGCATGATGAAAAGGCGATTAACTTATCACAGGGCTATCCCGATTTTCCATCCTCACCCGAATTGATAGCATTGGTCAATAAAGCTATGAAAGAAGGCTTTAATCAATACGCCCCCATGCCTGGAATTTATCCTTTGAGGGAGGCTATTTCCAAGAAGATCGAGACACTTTACGGAACACATTATGATCCTGAAACTGAGATTACGGTTACAGCCGGGGCTACCCAGGCCATATTTACCATTATCAGTTCATTGGTGCAAAAAGATGATGAGGTCATTATATTTGCTCCTGCTTATGATTGTTATGATCCTACAATCCGTTTGAATGGAGGAAAAACAATTGAGTTAGAATTGAAAGCCCCAGATTATAAGATAGACTGGGAGGAAGTTAAGGCATCTATTTCTGAAAAAACCAGAATGATCATTATCAATACGCCTCACAACCCCACAGGAACGATTTTAAGCCGTAAAGACATGCTTAAACTTGAAGGATTGCTTAGAGA
>JBFFLO010000316.1:0-3900 GCA_041554895.1 Lutimonas sp.
GACCAGCTGGATGTTAGCATAAGAAGAGATATGGCTATTGCATTTGCTATGATCTGTATTTGTTTGGAACCTTATCGGATCATGGTATAAGTGTTTGTCAATCCGAAGTGTTTGGGCTCATTTTAAAGTCAAATCGTTCAATAGGTTTTAGTTGGTAATGAGAAAACGATCCAAACCAGTCAATTACTGACTCCAAGATACCCTCACAGCTGTAAGATGCCAAAAAAGCAGTAAACGAATGGAGCGTGTTTTTGAAAAAAAATCTATAAAATCAAGTACTCCAATCAAAGCTGATCTCATATAGAAGAAATCGTCTATTGTTTTATGGATGTGATTTTTTATAAAATGCCTTATTGAAAATAGGGCGAAAATCGTATCATTGCAGCTTCTTAAAATTTTTAAAAATGATAAAAAGAACCAAGGCCAGCATACCAAAACTAATCATCCATAAAATAGGGAATAAATTTAATGACACCAGGAATGTTTTTTCTGAAGCCCCTGTGGTTTTTGATGAAGATAGTTATAATTTAATGCTGCCTTATCTTTTAAAACCGTTTGGCAATCTCACTGAAAGTTTCAGGTTTCATCATCATGCAGATATCAGTTTGAATGAGATCAACAGTTATTCTCAGCGATTGTTCAAAGAAGAGGATTTCTTTTTGGAAGCATCCAAGAATATTCTTTTACACCTTTTTGAGCAATCCAATTCTGCCCAGATCAAAACAGGGGATGTGATTATTGCGCTCTTTGATGATATCGAATTTAATGAGGTGCAAACCAATGCCTTGGGGATTTTTAAAATTGAAAGCAAAACCAATTACTTTCAGACCTATATGGAGGGAAACAGCCTGGATGTGGTCGTTCAAAAAGGAATCAGTACCAAAAAGATCGATAAAGGCTGTTTGATTGTCAACTATCAGGACGATGAAGGGATGGTAGTGCTAAGTGTGGATAATAACAATTATGATGCTCAATATTGGATCAAGAATTTTTTGAACATAAAATTTGCCGATGATAAGAATAACCATACCCAGTCTTATATTGAATTATGCAAGGATTTTTCTAATGAAGTTTTAAAACCTGATTACAGCACGCAGGAGCAGAGTCATTTTTTAGCCAAAACCGTTGACTACCTTAAAGAAAATGATACCGTAAATATCCATGACTTTAAGGAGGAGGTTTTTGAAGATGAAGATCAAAAGAACCTTTTTGATGACTATAAAAAACTTTTTGAATCGGATAAAGACGTGTTGATCAGAAACCAGTTTCATGTTTCGGAAGCTGTGCTAAAAAAGCAGAAACAAAAATTAAAAACTGAAATCAAACTCGATACGCATATTCAGATCAAATTGGACGTTGATGCTCCCGATGCCTCTTCTGAATATCTTGAACTGGGTTATGATGAAGAAAAGAAAATGAGATTTTACAAGGTATATTTTAATGAAGAGACGAACTAATGCACATATAAAATACTGATTTTCATTTACATCATTACATCATTATTCAGTTTGGCTTCAAATACGCTTTCAAAGTTTTGCAGAATCAGTGACTTGACCTCTTCAACGGAAACTTTTTGGTTGAGTTCCGCTTCCATTGAGGTGACAGCTTTTCCTCTGATCCCACAGGGGATAATATGATCAAAATAGCCAAGATTCGTATTGACATTTAAGGCAAAACCATGCATGGTAACCCATCTTGAGGTCCTTACCCCAAGCGCACAAATTTTTCTCGCAAAAGGAGTCCCCACGTCTAGCCAAACACCCGTTTCACCCTCGCTTCGAACACCATGGAGCCCGTAATGAGAGATGGTTTGAATAATAACTTCCTCCAGACTTCGCATATACCACCTTATATCAGGTTTAAATTCTTCCAGGTCTATTATCGGATAGCCTACAATTTGCCCCGGCCCGTGAAAAGTAATGTCACCGCCTCTGTTGGATTTAAAAAAAGAAATCCCTTTTTGTTTTAATTGTTCCTCATTAAGAAGAAGGTTGGACAAGTCACCGCTTTTACCCAATGTATAAACAGGAGGATGTTCAGTAAATAAAAAATAGTTGGAACTTTTTTGTTTAAGCTCACTTTTTCTATTGGCAAGCTTGATATCTACAATACCCTGAAAGAGTTCATTTTGATAATCCCATGCTTCCTTATAATCCTTGGTTCCAAGGTCTTTAAAAACAACCTGATTCATTAACTGTATTTAGGATTGTTCAATATGATCAAAGCAGCAATTACTCCCGGGATCCAGGCACAAAGAGTAAGGATGAAAACGATTACCACACTTCCACATCCCTTATCAATAACTGCTAAAGGTGGAAATAGGATCGATAAAAGTACCCGCCAAATGCTCATATAAAATAATGGTTTAAGGTTGCAAAATTCGTTAATTTATTTTGATTACATGACGCTAATTTTATGTTTTTGTTACATTCAAAGGTTAAATTGACTTGGGATGATATGATTAAATCATGATTTCATTCTATCATTAATTCAATATATCATTGATTCCCCGTATCTTTGCGACCAATTTTTCAAAACTTATAGAAAATGCAGTTATCAGAACAGGAAATAGTTCGTAGAGAGTCCTTACAGAAATTACGCGATCTGGGTATTAATCCTTATCCTGCAGCGCAGTTTAAGACTACTTCAACGGTTAAGGAAGTGATCAATAATTTTGATTCTCTTGAAGGGAAAGAACTTGTGTTGGCTGGTAGGATCATGAGCCGCAGAATTATGGGAAAAGCCTCTTTTGCTGAACTGAAGGATGGAACAGGGAGGATGCAGATCTATATCAATAGAGATGAAATTTGCGAAGGTGAAGATAAAACCATGTACAATGATGTTTTTAAGAAACTATTGGATATAGGCGACATTATAGGTGTTAAAGGAATCGTTTTCAAGACCCAGGTAGGGGAGACTTCTATCATGGTAAAAGAACTTACTGTTTTATCAAAGGCTTTAAAACCGATGCCTATTGTCAAGGTAGATGCAGAAGGAAAGGCCCATGATGCATTTAGCGATGCTGAAATGAGGTACCGTCAACGCTATGTTGATTTGATGGTGAATGACCATGTAAAGGAAACCTTTATCAAAAGAACGAAGATTACAAATTCGATACGTCAGTTTTTTAATGACAGAGGTTATTTGGAGGTTGAGACCCCAATTTTACAGCCTATTCCGGGTGGAGCAGCAGCACGGCCGTTCATTACGCATCACAACGCATTGGATATGCCGCTGTATATGAGAATAGCCAATGAGCTGTATCTAAAAAGGTTGATAGTTGGAGGGTTCGATGCTGTTTATGAGTTTGCCAAGGATTTTAGGAATGAGGGTATGGACAGAACCCATAACCCTGAATTTACAGTGATGGAGCTATACGTAGCCTATAAAGATTATCACTGGATGATGGAAATGACCGAAGAATTGCTTGAAAAAGTAGCGATGGATGCTAATGGTTCTCCCGAAGCTCAGGTAGGAGATAACCTGATCAGTTTTAAGGCACCCTATGCAAGAGTACCAATTTTATCAGCAATAAAAGAACATACAGGTTATGATGTTGCGGGTATGGATGAGGATGAGTTAAGGGAGGTTTGCAGAAAGATTGGTTTAGAAGTAGATGAGACCATGGGTAAAGGGAAATTGATCGATGAGCTTTTTGGCGAGAAATGCGAGCATCATTATGTACAGCCCACTTTTATCATAGATTATCCAAAGGAAATGAGTCCTTTATGCAAAGAGCATCGGGATAATCCTGAATTAACCGAAAGGTTTGAATTATTGGTTAACGGAAAGGAACTAGCCAATGCTTATTCAGAACTGAATGATCCTATTGATCAATTGGATAGGTTCCAGGATCAGCTGAATTTATCGGAAAAAGGAGATGATGAGGCCATGTTTATC
>JBFFLO010000317.1:0-3895 GCA_041554895.1 Lutimonas sp.
ACCACATTTCATCAACCTGAAATATTTATAAATATGCTTACAGGAAATGTCGGTGACGAATTCACCCTAACTCCTGAATACAAAGTGGTCGCTGTAGACTTTGAAAAAGCATGATCGTTTTTTTAGAGCTTCAGGGCCAAACCGTCATAAGCCAGGAAGACATTTTTTGGCAATTCTTTAGACACTTTTTCATGAAATCCCAATCGATGACTGATATGGGTCAAATAGGCTTTTTTTGGTTTTAATTCGGCGATAAATTCAAGGGCTTCATCCAAATTGAAATGGGTGGCATGCACTTCCATCCTCAAGGCATTCACAATGAGTACGTCCAGGTTCTTCAGTTTTTCCTTTTCCTTATCAGCAACTGTTTTGGCATCGGTAATATAGGCCATGTTATCAATCCTAAAACCAAAAATCCTGAGTCTTCCATGCATAATTTCCACAGGAAACACTTGTCTTCCCGAAAGCTCAAACGCCTGGTTGCGAAAAACATTTATGGATACCTGAGGAGCACCTGCATACCTGTTTTCCTTGGCGAAAATATACCCAAACCTTTCTTTTAGGTTCTCAGCAACACCGTCATCCATATACATCTGAACTTCTCCATACCTTTGTGAAAAAGGACGTACATCATCCAGTCCGGCAGTATGGTCAGCATGGTAGTGGGTAAATAATATACCATCCAATTTATTTACTTTAGCCTTGAGTAACTGCTGACGAAAATCTGGCCCGCAATCAATTACATAAACGGCATCATCCCATTCCATCAAGAGCGAAGAACGCAAACGCTTATCTTTGCTGTCGTCGGACAAACATACTTCATGTGTTGATCCTATAACAGGAATTCCTTGTGAGGTACCCGTGCCTAAAAAGGTTATTTTCATATAATTTTATTTCTTCAAATTTAACATTAAATGATGATAAATCTCACTCATAACCTTATAACTGTTAAAAATCTATAAGCTTTAATACCTTTTTATCAGACTATCAGAACTATTTAAATTTTGACAACAAGGCAAATTTTTATTTTAATTTGCATTGGTTGTTACAAAGTGATTTAAATCAGTAATTAACCTTAAATTTAGTTCTAAATTTAGCGTCAATTCAAATTATTAGAGATGAAAATAGGTATTTTGAAAGAGATCGAGAAAAGCGAAAAAAGGGTCTCAATTTCTCCCAAAATTGCAAAACTTCTTATAGAAAAGGGATTTGAAGTAATCGTAGAAGAGGGCGCTGGAGATTCGTCGAAATTTAAAAACACTGATTACGAAGAAGTGGGTGCAACCATTGAAAAGAGAGGCGCGGTTTACAAGGATAGCAATATTCTGGTAAAGATCAATCCCTTTGATGAGGACGGCCTTAAATTAATAGATGAAAATCATATTTTGATTTGTCAGCTGTTTCATAAATCACATCCGGAAATTGTGAAAGAAATAGCGGCAAAGGGAGCTACTATATTCTCAATGGATGCACTTCCAAGAATATCCAGGGCGCAAGACATGGATGTATTGAGTTCTCAAAGTAATCTTGCAGGTTATAAGGCCGTGATCAAGGGAGCTTATGAAATGACCAAAATATTCCCCCTGATGATGACTGCTGCGGGTACTATTACCCCTTCAAGGGTACTTATCTATGGAGTTGGTGTAGCCGGCTTACAGGCAATTGCAACAGCAAAAAGATTAGGCGCCATTGTAGAAGCCACTGACATAAGGATGGAGACAAAAGAACAGGCTGAATCACTTGGTGCAAAGTTTATCACTGTTGAAGGCATCGGAGAAGCATCAGATAATGGATATGCCAAAGCCGCTTCTGAAGAATACGCAAGAAAACAAAAAGAGGCAGTAAATAATTCTTTGTTCCAAGCTGACCTGGTGATCACCACCGCCATGGTTCCCGGCCGAAAATCGCCTGTTTTGATCACAGAAGAGCAAGTAAAGCATATGAAAAACGGTGCGGTTATTATAGACTTGGCTGCTGCCCAGGGAGGAAATTGTGCTTTGAGTAAAATGAACAAAACCGTTATTAAAAATGGAGTGAAGATCATTGGGACAACGATTTCGCCTGAAAGCGTTTCGACCAATGCCAGTGACCTTTATGCCAAAAACATGTTCAATTTCATTAATTACCTAACCGAGAACAATGAATTTAAATGGAACCTGGAAGACCAAATTACAGACGAAACGCTTATTGTCAAGGATGGTGTTATCAGAAAAACTTAAAATAAATAAACTATGGATGTATTGATTGAATTTATTAGCAATCACCTGCAAATGATCTATATCGTCATTCTGATGATTTTTGTTGGTGTTGAAGTAATAGGGAATGTACCTGCTGTTTTACATACCCCGTTAATGTCTGGAGCAAATGCAATTCACGGCGTTGTGATCATCGGGGCCATTCTGGTCATGCTTGGCACATCACCCGACAATATTTTAGCCTTGTCACTTGGTTTTGTCGCCGTTTTGCTGGGTACCCTAAACGTGGTAGGCGGGTTCGTTGTTACAGACAGAATGTTAGAAATGTTTAAAAAGAAAAAATAATGGAGTATATATTTAGTCTTGAGTTTATCTATCTGATAGCATCGGTAACTTATATATTGGGATTGAAAATGTTAGGACATCCTGAAACGGCACGCAAAGGAAACCTGATCGCTGCCTTCGGTATGACCCTTGCTATTTTTGGCACCATCTTCTTGTATCAGGGCAAAGTAGAGCCCCTTATCTATTCATTAATTGGCGCCGCCATTGTAATAGGTACCATTATTGGTTGGGGAGTAGCAAAAAAAGTAGATATGACCAAAATGCCGGAGCTGGTTTCTCTGTTCAATGGGATGGGCGGGGCAAGTGCAGCCATCATTGGCTTGATCGAATTCAATCATTATGTGGGTGACCAATTGTCAATCGCAACGATCATTGCCGGTCTCATCATTGGTAGTATATCATTCTCTGGAAGTATGATTGCCTTGGCAAAACTGAACGGAACCTTAAAAAAACCCATTCGCTTTCCTTCCTACAACATTGTTAACAACATTATATTAATAGCCATATTGGCCTTTGGCGTGTATATCACCATGAGTGGTTCAGACAGCCAAATGTACCTGTATCTTATATTCTTCGCGGCATTGGCCTACGGCGTCTTATTTGTGATGCCCATTGGCGGTGCAGATATGCCTGTTGTTATTTCCTTGCTGAACTCCTTTACAGGATTAGCAGCCGCTTTTGCCGGGTTCCTTTATGGAAACATGGTAATGCTTACAGGTGGGATCTTGGTAGGGTCTGCAGGGACGATACTTACTTTTGCCATGTGTGATGCCATGAACAGGCCCTTGGCAAGTGTTATATTTGGAGCCTTTGGTGAAGGAACGGCAGGTTCTGAGGCTTCGCAAAAATCCCCACAGGGAGGAAGCATTAAAAAGACAACACCAAGTGATGCCGCAATATTGATGAATTATGCCAATAAGGTCATTATTGTTCCCGGTTATGGCCTGGCTGTTGCACAGGCCCAGCACGTGATTCATGAACTTGAACTATTGCTCGAAAAAAAGGGGGTTGAAGTCAAATATGCCATTCATCCTGTAGCCGGCCGCATGCCTGGACATATGAATGTACTTCTTGCAGAAACCAACGTTGATTACGACAAATTAGTGGAGATGGAAGATATTAATTCAGAGTTCAAAAATACGGATGCGGTGTTGGTGGTAGGAGCCAATGATGTGGTAAATCCGGCCGCCCACAATGATCCGGGAAGCCCAATCTATGGTATGCCCATTCTGGATGTTGAAAAAGCCAAAAGTATTATCATCAATAAGCGCAGTATGAATCCGGGTTATGCCGGAATTGAAAATGAATTATTTTTTAACCAAAAAACATCCATGCTTTTTGGCGACGCAAAAGAC